>NZ_DAMCAM010000041.1:0-28499 GCF_032059615.1 Melaminivora sp.
TCTCCTGCAGGCTGGCGCGCGCATCGCGCTGCAGGACGGAGAGGATTTTTCTGTCAAGACGGTCCATAAAGCAGATTATTCAAAAAAAAGGCTTTTGTCAGAAAAATTTTCTGCAAACTGCGCCGAATGTTGAAAATACAGCAAATTCATCCGCGCGGCGCCCGCCATACTTCCTCCCCATCAAGGCGCTCTTACCGGGGCGCACGACATTGACCATTGCCCCGCCCGGTTACCGTCGGGCGGGGGCTTTGGCAAAGCCTTGCCGATGACTGTCGCCTTGGCGTCACCCGCGCCAGCAAAGACCGGCACAAACCCCGATGGCCCCTGGATGCTGCGCCGCCATAATTTTTTGGTTCACTCGCACAGCCTTCAGGAGACATCCCATGCAACCCACCAAACTGGCCCTGGGCCTGGCACTCGCCCTCGGCATTGCCGGCAGCGCCCTCGCGCAGACCACCATGCGCATCAGCATCTCGACGGCGCAGAACTCGCACCAGGGCGTGGCCATCGACACCTTCGCCAAGGAGGTCGAGAAGCGCACCAACGGCCGCTACAAGGTGCAGACCTTCTACAACGGCGCCCTGGGCGGCGAGCGCGAATCCATCGAGGCGGTGCAGCTGGGCACGCAGGAGCTGGCGTTCTCCTCCACCGGCCCGGTGCCCAATTTCGTGCCCGAGACCAAGATCCTGGACGTACCCTTCCTGTTCCGCGACAAGGCGCATGCCCGCGCGGTGCTGGACGGCCCGATCGGCCAGGACCTGCTGGCCAAGTTCGACGCCAAGGGCTTCAAGGCGCTGGCCTGGGCCGAAAACGGCTTTCGCCACATGACCAACAGCAAGCGCGACGTGAAGGGCCCCGAGGACCTGAAGGGCCTGAAGCTGCGCACCATGGAGAACCCGGTGCACATCGCCGCGTACAAGGGCTTTGGCATCATCACCACGCCCATGGCCTTCCCGGAAGTCTTCACCGCCCTGCAGCAGGGCACGGTGGACGGCCAGGAAAACCCCCTGCCCGTCATCATCTCGGCCAAGTTCGACCAGGTGCAAAAGCACCTGTCGCTCACTGGCCACGTCTATTCGCCTTGCATTTTCGTGATGAACAAGGGCGCGTTCGACAAGCTCTCTGCCGCCGACAAGCAGGCCTTCCTTGAAGCCGCCAAGGAGGGCACCCGCGCCAACCGCGCCCGCGTGGACGAGGACGACGCCAAGGGCGTGGCCGACCTGCGCGCCAAGGGCATGACGGTGATCGACAACCTGGACAAGGCCAAGTTCGTCGCGGCGCTGGCGCCGGTCAATGCCCAGTTCGAAAAGGAATTCGGCAAGGCCAACCTGGACAAGATCCGCAACTTCCAGTGATGCTACGTTTAACGTAGCATTCCACGCCCGTGGATCATGCGCCACGGGCGTTTTTCGTTGAAGAAAGCGATGCGCATGAAAGACCTTTTTCTTCGCTGCGAGCGCTGGAGCAGCGGCGCCAGCATGGTGCTGGCCTGCGCCATGCTGGCGGTGGCCGCCAGCCTCGGCATGTTCCAGATCCTGATGCGCTTCGTCTTCGAAGAGCCGGCCGAATGGACCGAAGTGCTGATCCGTTTCAGCCTGATCTGGATGGTGTTCCTGGCCATTCCGACGGCCTTTCGCCACGGCGCCATGGTCAGCGTGGACGTGCTGCGCCGCTGGAGCCCGCCCGGCGTGGGCCGCGCGCTCGACTGGATGGTGTGCCTGGCGTCGCTCGCCCTCATGGCGGTGCTGATCTGGTGGGGCTGGGACTATGCGCGCCGCGGCGGCGTGCAAACCATGGCGGGGCTGGAGTCGCTGTCCATGTTCTGGGCCTACTTGGCCATCCCCGTGGGTGCGGTGTTCGCCATTCCGGGCATCGTCGGCAACCTGCTCGACCCACGCCATGAAGAACTGGAGAACGCCCAATGACCGCCGTGATGATCTCCACCATGGCGCTGTGCTTTGCGCTGACGGTGTCGGTGGCCGTCTCCATCGGGCTGTCGGCCATCCTGGGCATCCAGGTGGCCAACGCCAACATGCTGATCGCCGTCAAGGAGATGTTCGGCGCCATCAACAAATTCCCGCTGGCGGCCATTCCGTTTTTCATCCTGGCGGGCAACCTCATGGAGACGGGCGGCATCTCGCGCCGCCTGGTCGAATTTGCCAAGAGCCTGGTGGGCGGCGTGCAGGGCGGCCTGCCCATGACCTGCGTGCTGACCTGCATGATCTTCGCGGCCGTCTCCGGCTCGTCGGTGGCGACCACCTTCGCCATCGGCGCCATCCTGATCCCGGCGCTGATCAAGCACGGCTATCCCACCAGCTATGCCGCCGCGCTGCAGGCCACCAGCGCCGAGCTGGGCGTGATCATCCCGCCGTCCATCCCCATGATCCTGTACGGTGTCAGCGCCGAGGTCTCCATTGGCGAGCTGTTCATCGCCGGCTTCGGACCCGGCTTGCTTATCAGCGGCGCGCTGATGCTGTTCGTCTGGGCCTACTGCAAGTACAAGGGCTGGGGCAAGCACGACGGGGACGGGCGCATGCCCTTCGGCCGCGCGCTGCTGCAGGCCGGCTGGGCACTGCTGATGCCCGTGATCATTCTGGGCGGCATCTACGGCGGCGTCTTCACGCCCACCGAGGCCTCGGCCGTGGCGGTGTTCTACGCGCTGGTGGTGGGCATGGTCGTGTACCGTGAGATCGGCGTGCGCGACCTATACGCGGTGCTTAAGAAATCGGCGATCTCGTCGGCCGTGATCATGTTCATCATCGCCAACGCAGGACTGTTCGCCTTCCTCATCACCCGCGCCGGCGTGCCCGACGCCATCGGCCGCTGGCTGCAGGAGGTGCTGCAGACGCCGACGCTGTTCCTACTGGGCGTGAACGTGGCGCTGTTCCTGATCGGCATGTTCATCGAGACCAGCGCCGCCATCATCGTGCTGGGGCCCATCCTGGCGCCGGTGGCGCAGCACTTCGGCGTCGACCCGGTGCACTTCGGGCTGATCATGGTGGTCAACCTGGCGCTGGGCATGATCACCCCGCCCTTCGGCGTGAACCTGTTTGCTGCCTGCACGGTGGCGCGTGTCTCGCTGGACCGCATCGTGGGGCACCTGCTGCCCTTCGTCGGGGTGATCCTGGTCTGCCTTTTGGTCATCACCTACGTGCCGCAGCTGTCGCTGTTCCTGCGCGACATCGTCTATGCGCGATGAACCCGGGGGCGCCGTGGCGCTGGCATAGAATCCGCCGCGTCAGGAGAGAGTGCCCACGCGGCACCGCCGAAGGCGCAGGCAGCGGCCGAACGCTCAGGCAAAAGGACTGACCACACGCCCGCAGGGATGCGGGCGTTTCCCTCGCTGGAGAGAGGCCGGACGCGCGCCAGAACGCGATCCCGCCCACCGAAGGAGCAAACCCCGCGCGCGGGGTGAATCTCTCAGGTAAAGCGGACAGCCGGGCAAATCTTGGGGCTCCAGCCAACAGGCGGGGCCGCATCACCATTTGCCTTGGAACCTGCCCGCCCTATGTCTACGACCGACGACACCCTGCTCAAGACCCCCCTGCACGGCCTGCACCTGGAGCTGGGCGCACGCATGGTGCCCTTTGCCGGCTATGCGATGCCTGTGCAGTACCCGGCCGGCCTGATGGCCGAGCACCAGCACACGCGCGCGCAGGCCAGCCTGTTCGACGTCTCGCATATGGGGCAGCTGCAGCTGGTGGGCCCGGACGCGGCCGCCGCGCTCGAGAGCCTGATGCCCATGGACCTCATCGACCTGCCGGCCGGGCGCCAGCGCTACGGCCTGCTGCTCAACGACCAGGGCGGCGTGATCGACGACCTGATGGTCTTCAACCAGGGCGAGGGCACGCTGTTCCTGATCGTCAACGGCGCCTGCAAGGCGGGCGACATCGCCCACATCCGTCAGCACATCGGCCAGCGCTGCGAGGTGCGGCCCCTGCCCGACCAGGCGCTGCTGGCGCTGCAGGGCCCGCAGGCCGCAACGGCCCTGAGCCGGCTGGTGCCCGAGGCGCTGGAGCTGGTCTTCATGGGCGGCGGCCTGTTCGACTGGCAGGGCGTGCCGCTGTTCATTACCCGCAGCGGCTACACGGGCGAGGATGGCTTCGAGCTGTCCGTGCCGGCGGTGCACGCCGAGGCGCTGGCGCGCACCTTGCTGGCGCAGCCCGAGGTGCGGCCCGCCGGCCTGGGCGCACGCAATTCGCTGCGGCTCGAAGCCGGACTGTGCCTGTACGGCAACGACATCGACGCGACCACCACCCCGGCCGAGGCCGCTCTCGGCTGGGCCATCCAGAAGGTGCGCCGCACGGGCGGCGCGCGCGCTGGCGGCTTTCCCGGTGCGCAGGTGGTGCTGGCGCAGCTCGACGATCCCAGCCAGTTGCAGCGCAAGCGCGTCGGCCTGGCGGCGCTCGAGCGCGTGCCGGTGCGCGAGGGCACGGTGCTGCAGACCGAATCCGGCGAGAGCGCCGGCGCGGTCACCAGCGGCCTGCTGGCTCCCACCCTGGACCGCCCCATCGCGCTGGCCTACGTCGCTCCTCACCTGGCTCGCCAGGGCATGCGCCTGCATGCCATCGTGCGCGGCAAGGCCGTGCCCATGGAGGTCGTGCCCACGCCCTTCGTGCCGCCGCGCTACCACCGCGGCTGAAAACCCCGCGGCCCGCCGCTACAGTGGCTCGGGCGCAGTCCCGCGCCTTTTTCACCTTTGTTCTCGACCTCTTTTTCGGAGCCCCCATGAGCATCCAGTATTCCAAGGACCACGAGTGGATCAACACCGCCGAGCCGGCCGCCGCCGTGGTCGGCATCACCGTGCACGCGCAAGACGCCCTAGGCGACGTGGTCTTCGTGGACCTGCCCGCCGTGGGCGCCTCCTTCAAGCAGGGCGAGATTGCCGGCGTGGTCGAATCGGTCAAGGCCGCGGCCGATGTGTACATGCCCGTCTCGGGCGAGATCGTGGAGGTCAACGAACAGCTGCGCGCCGACCCGTCGCTGGCCAACACCGACCCGCTGGGCGCGGGCTGGTTCTTCAAGGTCAAGCTCAGCGATGAGAAGGAACTGACCGGGCTGCTGGACGAGGCTGCGTACAACGAGTTTGCCGCCAGCGCGTGAGCTGGGTGGGCGCCGGCCCCGGCGCCATTTTCAAGCCAAAACCCGCTGCAGCCATTGCCCTGCATAGGCTTTCAGCTCCTGACTCAATAGCAAACCCGCAAAGGCCCCGCCATGCAGATGCCCGACGCCCTGCCCCTTGCCGCGCTGGAGAACGCCGCGGAATTCCTGCCGCGCCACATCGGCCCGGATGCGGCCCAGCAGCAGCACATGCTGTCGGCCGTCGGCGTGCCTTCACGCCGCGCGCTCATCGACTCGATCGTGCCGCGCTCCATCGCGCGCCAGAGCACGATGCAGCTGCCCGCGCCCACCACTGAGGCGACGGCGCTGGCCGAGCTGAAAGCCATCGCGGGCAAGAACCGGCTGCTGAAGAGCTTCATCGGCCAGGGCTACCACGGCACGCACACGCCCGGCGTCATCCTGCGCAACGTGCTGGAGAACCCAGCCTGGTACACGGCCTACACGCCCTACCAGGCCGAGATCAGCCAGGGCCGGATGGAGGCGCTGATCAACTTCCAGACCATGGTCACGGATCTCACCGGCATGGACATCGCCAACGCCTCCATGCTGGACGAGGCCACCGCCGCAGCCGAAGCCATGACGCTGGCGCGCCGCTCGGTCAAGGCGGCCAGCAACCGCTTCATCGTCGCCGGCGACGCGCACCCGCAAACCATTGAAGTCATCCAGACACGCGCCGAGCCGCTGGGCATCGAGGTGGTGCTGGCCAATTCCCGGGGGGAATGGGACGCGGCCGTGGACGGCGAATACTTCGCGCTGCTGGTGCAGTACCCTGCCACCAGCGGGCGCATCGACGACGTGCAGTTCTTGCGCGCCGCGGCCGAGAAGGCCCACGCGCGCAATGCCGCCGTGATCGCCTGCGCCGACCTGCTGGCGCTGACCCTGATCGTGCCGCCCGGCGAATGGGGCGCCGACATCGTCGTCGGCACCACGCAGCGCTTTGGCATGCCCATGGGCGCCGGCGGCCCGCACGCCGCCTACATGGCCTGCCGCGACGCCTTCAAACGGTCGCTCCCTGGGCGCCTGGTGGGCGTCAGCGTGGACGCGCATGGCAAGCCGGCCTACCGCCTGGCGCTGCAAACGCGCGAGCAGCACATCCGCCGCGAAAAGGCCACCTCCAACATCTGCACCGCGCAGGTGCTGCCGGCCGTAGTGGCCAGCATGTACGCCGTCTACCACGGCCCTTCAGGGCTGACCCGCATCGCCCGGCGCGTCGCTACCTACACCGCCATCCTGGCGCAGGGTTTGAAGGCCCTGGGCGCGCCGCTGCGCGAGCACGCCAGCTTCGACACCCTGAGCCTGCACACCGGCGCCGCTACCAAGGCAGTAGCTGCCCGCGCAGTCTCCATGGGCGCCAACCTGCGCATCTACTGGAACGAGTACCTGTGCGTCTCGCTGGACGAGACCACCACCCGGGCCGATGTCGAGCTGCTGTGGAAGATCTTCGCCACGGACGGCCAGGCCGTGCCCAGCTTTGCTGATTTCGAGATGGGCGTGGACACGCTGATCCCGCAAGCGCTGCGCCGCGCAAGCAGCTTCCTGGCGCACCCGGTGTTCAACACGCACCACAGCGAGACGGCCATGCTGCGCTACATACGCAGCCTGTCCGACAAGGACCTGGCGCTGGACCGCACCATGATCCCGCTGGGCTCGTGCACCATGAAGCTCAACGCCACCAGCGAGATGATCCCCATCACCTGGCCGGAATTTGCCAACGTGCACCCCTTCGCCCCTGCCGACCAGCTGGAGGGCTACCGCGAGCTGGATGCGCAGCTGCGCCAGTGGCTGTGCCAGGCCACCGGCTACGCGGGGGTCAGCCTGCAACCCAACGCCGGCAGCCAGGGCGAATACGCGGGCCTGCTGGCCATCCGCGCCTGGCACGCCGCACGGGGCCAGCAGCAGCGCACCGTCTGCCTGATCCCCAGCAGCGCCCACGGCACCAACCCGGCCAGCGCGCAGATGGTGGGCATGCAGGTGGTGGTCACCCAGTGCGACGACAACGGCAACGTCGATCTGGCCGATCTGAAGGCGCAATGCGAGAAGCACAGCGCGAACCTGGCCTGCATCATGATCACCTACCCCAGCACGCACGGCGTGTTCGAGCAGCACGTCAAGGACGTTTGCGAACTGGTGCACGCGCACGGCGGGCGGGTGTACGTGGACGGCGCCAACATGAACGCCATGGTCGGCGTGGCCGCGCCGGGCGAGTTCGGCGGCGACGTGAGCCACCTGAATCTGCACAAGACTTTCTGCATCCCGCACGGCGGCGGCGGCCCGGGCGTGGGGCCGGTGTGCGTGGTCGAAGACCTGGTGCCCTATCTGCCCGGCCACGCGACGGCCGACATCCACGGCAAGGTCGGCGCCGTCAGCGCCGCGCCCCTGGGCAACGCGGCCGTGCTGCCGATCTCGTGGATGTACATCCGCATGATGGGCGCGCAGGGCCTGACGGACGCCACCGAAGTGGCCATCCTGAGCGCCAACTACATCAGCGCGCGCCTGAAGGACCACTACCCGACGCTGTACGCCAGCGCCAACGGCCACGTGGCGCACGAGTGCATCCTGGATCTGCGACCCCTCAAGGAGACCAGTGGCATCACGGCCGAGGACGTGGCCAAGCGTCTGATCGACTACGGCTTCCACGCGCCCACGCTGAGCTTCCCGGTGCCGGGCACGCTCATGGTCGAGCCCACCGAGAGCGAGGACCTGGCCGAGCTGGACCGCTTCATCGATGCCATGATCGCCATCCGCGGCGAGATCCGGCTGGTCGAGGATGGCACCTGGCCGCGGGACGACAACCCGCTGAAAAACGCCCCGCACACGGCCGAGAGCCTGCTGGCCGCCGACTGGGCGCGGCCCTACCCGCGCGAGGCTGCCGCCTACCCGGTGCCCGGCCTGCGCCGCTCCAAATACTGGAGCCCCGTGGGCCGCGTGGACAACGTGCATGGCGACCGCAACCTGTTCTGCTCGTGCGTGCCGGTGGCCGAACTGGACTGACGCGCCCTGCCTGGCAGGCGGCAAAGGGCCCTACCATCGGGCCCTTGCTTCTTTTGCTTCCACGAGACGACCCCATGCCCCCTACCCTCGCCTGTGCCCTGCTCGCCAGCCTGCTGGCCGCACCCCTCGCCGTTTCTGCCCAGGCCTCGGCGCCTGCGTCCACGCCCGTGACCACAGGGAGCGGCCTGGTCTATGAATCGCTCAAGGAGGGCACGGGCGCATCGCCCAGGGCCACCGACACCGTGCGAGTCCACTACCGCGGCACGCTGGCCGATGGCAAGGAGTTCGACAGCTCCCACAAGCGCGGCGAGCCGACCGAGTTTCCGCTCAACCGCGTCATCCCCTGCTGGACGGAAGGCGTGCAGCGCATGAAGCCGGGCGGCAAGGCGCGCCTGACCTGCCCGCCAGCGATTGCCTACGGCGCGCGCGGCGCGGGCGGAGTGATCCCGCCCAACGCCACGCTGACCTTCGAAATCGAACTGCTGTCGGTGCGCTGAGCGCCCGCCCCGGCGCTCGCGCCGCGCGCCCATGAGCCGCCCCGACCTGTCCTTTCTGCTTAACGCCGCCGCCGGCCTGCCCGGCGAGGCGGACATGCCGGCGCCCGGGGTGGACACTGCCCCGTCCGAGGCGGTTGAATCCCTGCCCTCGGGCCGCTCCCTCACCGCGCTCATCGAGGAGCTGCGCGCCTCCAAGGCCGAGCTGGAGGCGCAGAACCGCGTCCTGCACTACAGCCAGGCGTCGGCCGAAAGCGCGTCCGAGCGCTTCGAGGCACTGTTCTCCAGCGTCCCGCTGGCGCTCATGGTGGTGGACGAGCACGACATGGTGGTGCAGGCCAACTCCATGGCGCACCGCTCGTTCCAGCCGCTGGAGCATGACCGCCCGCTCACGGCGCTGCTGCCTTTCGTCGCCGCCGAGCACGTGGAGCGCGTGCAGGCCGCCTTCGCCGCCGCGAGCGAGCGGGGCACGGCCGAGGCCACCGAGGTGGTGTTTCGCATCGACGACGCGCGCCGCATCACGGGCGACCTGCACATCGCCCACATCGAAGCGCAAGGCGATGCTGAACAGCCGCCGCTGCCCCAGTTCCTGTGCGCGGTGATCGACCAGGGGCCACTGCTGGCCGAGCGCCAGGCCCTCAAGCTCAGCGCCGCCGAGCTGCAGGAGCGCAACGCCCAGCTGCACGCCAGCGAGCGGCGGCTGGAGGCGGTGATCAACTCCGCGCTGGACGCCATCATCTGCGTGGACCAGCACCAGCGCATCACCGTCTTCAATCCCACGGCGGCCATGCTGTTCCAGTGCCCGGCCAGCGATGCGCTAGGCAGCCTCATCACCCGCTTCTTCCCGAGCGCCGCGCAAATGCTGGCCTTCGCGCAGCTGACCACGCAAGCGGTGCTGGGCGAGATGACGGCCCTCACCGCCTCGGGGCGCGAACTGGCGGTGGAGGTGAGCGTCTCGTTCGAGCGCCACGCCGAGGGCGAGACGACCACCGTGTTCGCGCGCGACCTCACCGCCAGGAAGCGCGAGGAAGCACGCCGCGCCGAGCTGGAGGCGCAGCTGCGCGAGTCGCACAAGATGCAGGCCATGGGCACCATGGCCGGCGGCATCGCGCACGACTTCAACAACATCCTGCACGCCATCCTTGGCAACGTGGAGTTGGCCCGCGCCGACAGCCGTCCTGGCACGTCGGCGTACGAGAGCCTGCTAGAGATCGACAAGGCCGGCCGCCGCGCACGCGACCTGGTGCGCCAGATCCTCACCTTCAGCCGCAACGAGGCGCCCCGGCGCACGCACGTTGCGCTGGCCGAGGTGGCGCGCGACACCCAGCGCCTGCTGCGCGTGACCCTGCCGCCGCAGATAGCGCTGAGCATCCACGAGGAGCCGCGGCTGCCGCCGGCGCTGGCCGACGCCACCCAGGTCGAGCAGGCGCTGCTGAACCTGTGCACCAACGCCATCCACGCCATTGGCGCCAGGCGTGGCAGTATCCAGGTGGAGCTGACCGGCGCGCAGCCGAGCCAGCGCCTGCGCGAGCGCCTGGGGCTGTCGGGCGAGCAATACGTCAGCGTCAGCGTGCGCGACGACGGCCCCGGCATGGACGCGGCCACGCTGTCGCGCATCTTCGAGCCCTTCTTCACCACCAAGCCGGTGGGCCAGGGCACGGGCCTGGGCCTGGCCGTGGTGCACGGCGTGATGCGCACGCACGAAGGCGCCATCGACGTGCACAGCACGCCCGGCCAGGGCACCTGCTTCACGCTGTACTTTCCGGCGGCGCCGGAGGCCGCGAGCACGACGAGCGCGAGCGCACCCGTGGCGGCGCCCCAGCCGCCCGCCCTGCCGCCCGCTGCCGGCCCGGCCGCGCCCACGGCGCCCGAGCCGGACAAGCCCCAGCGCAGGCGCCACGTCCTCTACGTGGACGACGACGAAGCCCTGGTCTTCCTGGTGCAGCGCCTGCTGCGCCGGCGCGGCTATGAGGTCACGGGCTTCACCGACCCGCGCCAGGCCACCGAGGCGCTGCGCGCCGCGCCGGGCCGCTACGACCTGCTGGTGACCGACTACAACATGCCCGGCTTCTCCGGTCTCGACCTGGTGCGCGCGGCGCACGCCATCCGCGCCGACCTGCCCATAGCGCTGGCCTCGGGCTACGTCACCGCCGACATCGAGCAGCAGGCGCTGGCCGAGGGCGCGCGCGCACTGATCCACAAGCCCAACGACGTGCAGGAGCTGTGTGCCACGGTGGATCGCCTCGTCCATGGCGCCTGACAGCGTCCGCGCCGCGGGCGTCTCCTGCCTCTACGCCGACAACGACCTGCTGGTGCTGGACAAACCCGCCGGCCTGCTGTGCGTGCCCGGGCGCGGCGCCGACAAGCAGGACTGCCTGAGTGCCCGCGCCCAGGCCCTGTGGCCGGACTCCCTGGTGGTGCACCGGCTCGACCAGGCCACCTCAGGCCTGGTGCTGATGGCGCGCCACCCGGGCACGCAGCGCGCCCTGGGCGAGGCCTTCGCGGCCGGGCGCGTGCACAAGACCTACCACGCCGTGGTGCACGGCCTGCCGCGCCCGCCCGGCGAGGATGGCGGCTGGGGCGTGATCGACGCCCCGCTGATGCGCGACTGGCCACGGCGCCCGCTGCAGAAGGTGGACTGGGCCCAGGGCAAGCCCAGCCGCACGCGCTGGCGCGTGCTGCAGGCGGACGCCGCACGCGACTGCGCCCTGCTGGAGCTCGAACCCCTCACGGGCCGCACGCACCAGCTGCGGCTGCACCTGGCCTACATCGGCCACCCCATCCTGGGCGATGCCCTCTACGCCGACGAAGCCGCGCGCCAGCGGGCGCCGCGCCTGCTGCTGCATGCCAGCGCGCTGGCTTTCGAGTATCCGGCGCGGGGCGACGCACAGCGTTTCGACTCGCCCCATCCCTTCGCGCCCTTTCTGACTACCATCACGCCATGACCCAGCACCTGTTCATCCTCACCGGCGGCTCGCGCGGCATGGGCCTGGCCCTGGCCCGCCAGCTGCTCGAGCCCGGCCACACCCTCATCAGCATCGCGCGCCACGAGTGCCCCGACCTGCAGGCGCCCGCGGGCGCCGGGCTCGAGCAATGGACCCTGAACTTGGCCGACGGCGCCCACGCCGCCGACCAGCTGCGCGGCTGGCTGGCCGGCCAGCCGGCCGGGCGCTTTGCCAGCGCCGCGCTGATCAACAACGCCGGTGTCATCCCGCCCATCGCGCCACTGTCAGCCAGCGACCCGCGCGACCTGGCCCACGCCCTGCGCGTGGGGCTGGAGGCGCCCATGCAGCTGACCGCCGCCTTCCTCGGCGCCACCGAGGACTGGGGCGTGCCGCGCCGGGTGCTCAACATCTCCTCGGGCCTGGGCCGGCGCGCCATGGCGTCGCAGGCGGCCTATTGCGCCGCCAAGGCGGGCATGGACCATTTCACGCGCTGCCTGGCACTGGACGAGGCCGCCAAGCCGCACGGCGCGCGCGTATGCTCGCTGGCGCCCGGCGTCATCGACACCGACATGCAGACCCAGCTGCGCAGCGCCGACGCGGCCGACTTCCCGGACGTGGGCAACTTCGCGCAACTCAAGGAGGGCGGCCTGTTGGCCAGCCCCGAGGCCGCCGCCGCGCGCGTGCTGGCCTGGCTGCAGCGGCCCGACTTCGGCGCGCAGCCCGTGGCCGACGTGCGCGAAGGCTGAAGCACTACATTTTTAATAGCTAAAGGTCGTTGCACAGCAACGTCAAAAGCCGTTTTTCCTCGGTATTTTTGCCGATTTTTTCATCCCAGGAGATCCCACCATGACCCGTGAAGTCGTCGTCGCCAGCGCCGTGCGCACCGCCATTGGCACCTTTGGCGGCAGCCTGAAGGACGTGCCCCCCACCGAGCTGGGCGCCCTGGTGGTGCGCGAGGCCCTGGCCCGCGCCCAGGTCGAGGGCAAGGACGTGGGCCACGTGGTGTTCGGCCACGTGGTCAACACCGAGCCGCGCGACATGTACCTGTCGCGCCTGGCGGCCATCAACGGTGGCTGCCCCAACGAGACCCCCGCCATGAACGTCAACCGCCTGTGCGGCTCGGGCCTGCAGGCCATCGTCAGCGCCAGCCAGAGCATCCTGCTGGGCGACTGCGACGTGGCCATCGGTGCCGGCGCCGAGAACATGAGTCGTGCGCCCTACGCCAGCCTGAACACCCGCTGGGGCGCGCGCATGGGCGACGCCAAGATGGTGGACATGATGGTCGGCGCGCTGCACGACCCCTTCCACACCATCCACATGGGCGTGACGGCCGAGAACGTGGCGCGCGAGTTTGGCATCACGCGCGAGGACCAGGACGCGCTGGCCCTGGAGAGCCACCAGCGCGCCGAGCGCGCCTGGGCCGAGGGCCGCTTCAAGGACCAGATCGTCCCCGTCATGCTCAAGAGCAGGAAGGGCGAAACGGCCTTCGACCGCGATGAGCACTTCCGCGCCGGCGCCCAGCTGGCCGACTTCCAGAAGATGAAGCCGGTGTTCGTGAAGGAGGACGGCACGGTGACCGCGGCCAACGCCTCGGGCATCAACGACGCGGCCGCCGCCGTGCTGCTGATGGACGCAGCCGCCGCCAAGAGCCGCGGCGTTCAGCCCCTGGCGCGGCTGGTGGGCTACGCCCATGCTGGCGTCGAGCCTAAGATCATGGGCATCGGCCCGGTGCCGGCCACCAAGGCCGTGCTGGCGCGCTGCGGCCTGTCGCTCGACCAGATGGACGTGATCGAGGCCAACGAGGCCTTCGCCGCGCAGGCCTGCGCCGTCACCCGCGGCCTGGGAGCCGACCCGGCGCGCGTCAACCCCAACGGTTCGGGCATCTCGCTGGGCCACCCCATCGGCGCCACGGGCGCGCTGATCACCGTCAAGGCGCTGCATGAACTGCAGCGCATCCAGGGCCGCTACGCCCTGGTGACGATGTGCATCGGCGGCGGCCAGGGCATCGCGGCGGTGTTCGAGCGCATGTGAAAAAGCCGCCAGGGCGGGGCAGGCGCTGCGCCTTGTCCCGCCCTGGCGGCCTGATATCAAAACAGCGCCGGCCTGCCGGGCCGGCGCGGCTGCGGGGCGGTGGCGCTCAGGCGCGCACCACCAGCACCGGAACGTGGGCCACGCCCAGCACGCGCTGCGTGACGCTGCCCAGCACCAGCTTCTCCAGGCCACGGCGGCCGTGCGAGCCCATGACGATCAGGTCCGCGCCCGTGCTCTCCACGGCGCGCATCACGCCGTCGTGCACCGCATGGCCTTCGCCCACGAGGGCGTCCACGCTGGCCACGCCGGCGCTGGTGAGCGCCGTCTTCGCCGCGTCCAGGGCGGTGTTGGCCTCGGCCGTGGCGGCGCTCAGGTACTGCGCCTGGCCGTAGGCAAAGTCGGCCCCCACCCCGGTGAAGGGATAGGGGTCAACCACATACAGCACCGTCACCGCGCTGCCGAAGGCCTTGGCCAGCCCCGCGGCCTTGGCCACCGCCTGCATGGATGTGTCGGAGCCGTCGACGGGAACGAGGATGCGCTGGAACATGGAAAACTCCTTTTTTGTGTCTTGAATGCCGGCCCCTTGCCGGCGGGCCTTCCCGGGCGCTGCGGCCCCGGCGGGCCTGCCCGCATCATGACACGTCATCCCCCAGAAAAGCCCCGCGCCGGCAGGTCAGCACCAGCGTGTCGCGCCAGCCGTGCCCGCCTTCGGGCTGGATAGGCGTGGTCTCGTGGATCATGCGCGCATCGTCGAGCAGCATGACCGACCAGGGCTCGCTCAGCGTGAAGCGCTGCCCGCCCGGGCCATGGGCCTCGAAGATGCGCGTCTCACCGCCCTTGATGTTCTCGCGCGCCACCAGGAACACAGCCACCAGGTCCACCCCGTCGCGGTGCGCTCCCTCGGGCGTGGGGCGGCCGATGCCGCCCTCGGTGTCGATGCGGAACTGGTGGGCCTCGACGAACCAGCGCTCTTCCCCGGGCGCCAGCACCGCCCGGGTGACACCGGCCACCGCGCGCAGGAGCGCCTGCCAGGCCGGCTGCGCCACGGTGGCCGCCTGCATGGGGCCGAACCAGCGCAACATGCCGCCGTGCAGGGCGTTGTATTCGATCGGCTGGTAGTGCGCCCGGTGCGGCACCTGCTCCAGCGCAGCGCCCTCGGCCACGAAGCAGGCGTGGCGCCTGCACCGGTAGCGGCCACCGTCCTTCAGGTGCTCGTCCGGCGGCAGGTCGCCCCAGTCGTGTGCCAGCGCCTGCAGCTGCTCCAGCGTGCAGCCCGCCCATTCGGCCGTATCGTGCGGGCGCAGGATGGCGTAGCCCCGGTCGCGCAGCTGCTGCTCGACGTGACAGGCAGGGGTGTAGGGAGGGGAAAAGGTGATGTGGGCCATGGTCGAACAGCTTACGCCCTGGCAGGCGGGGCTGCCCCAACGAAGCGCTGGAACGCTGAAAACGCGCGCAGACAATCCCAAAATGCAAACAAAAGGCCTTGCGCCAAAATGACGCAAGGCCTTGATTTCATTGGTCGGAGCGGCGGGATTCGAACTCGCGACCCTCTGCTCCCAAAGCAGATGCGCTACCAGGCTGCGCTACGCTCCGACAGCGCGCATTCTAACCCGCCTGCAAGGCAGTCTCGGCAACACGAAAGGATGATTTCGCAGCAAGGCGCCGGCGGCGCCGTGCGCTCAGCGGCTCGACGACGGCCCCGGGCCCCGGCCGGGCAGGTGGCGGAAGGTGATGCGGCCCTTGGTCAGGTCGTAGGGCGACATCTCCAGCGACACCTTGTCGCCCGCCAGGATGCGGATGTGGTGCTTGCGCATCTTGCCGCCGGTGTAGGCGATGAGCTGGTGACCGTTGTCCAGCGTTACGCGAAAGCGCGAGTCAGGCAGCACTTCGGTGACGCTGCCCTGCATCTCGATGAGTTCTTCTTTGGCCATGAAGGATGATGGATCGTGGAATAACGGATTTTGCTATGCCGCGACCTGATGCACCCGTAGGCCGGGCGCCTCCGTACCCCTTCGCAGGCGCCCTACACGCGAGGGCCGTCGTCATGCAATGCAGCTGCGGTGAAAGCGCTGCACCCAGGGCGCGGGGGGCGAATAGCCGCTGTGACGAGGGCTTGGGCAGCGCTCGAAATGGCAGCAGGCAGGACGCTGTGCGTAACCGGGCAATTGTAATGCGCGCGCTGGCGCGCTGGCGCGCTGGCGCGCTGGCGCCCGCACGAGCGCACCTACAATGGCCCGCCCATCCGCCCCACCCTGCTTCTGGAGTTGCCTGCCCGTGTCCGACCGCCTCGCCGTCCTGCCCCAATACCTGCTGCCCAAGCAGGCCCTCAGCGTCTTGGCCGGCTGGTTTGCCTCGGCACGCGCGGGCGGACTGACGACCGGGGCAATCCGGCGTTTCGTCGCGCGCTACGGCGTGGACATGAGCGAGGCGGCCGAGCCGGACATCGCCAGCTACGCCACTTTCAACGACTTCTTCACCCGGGCCCTGCGCCCGGGTGCGCGGCCGCTGGCGCAGGCCGACGCGATCTGCCCGGTGGACGGCGTGGTCAGCCAGCTCGGCCCCATCGAGCAGGACCGCATCTTCCAAGCCAAGGGGCACCACTACAGCACCACGGCGCTGCTGGCGGGCGACGCCGAACTGGCCGAGCGCTTCCGTGACGGCAGCTTCGCCACCATCTACCTGAGTCCGCGCGACTACCACCGCATCCACATGCCCTGCGATGGTCGGCTGCTGCGCATGGAGCACGTGCCGGGCAGCCTGTTTTCCGTCAACCCGACCACGGCGCGGGGCGTGCCCGGGCTATTCGCGCGCAATGAACGCGTGGTCTGCCTGTTCGACACGCCGCTCGGGCCCATGGCGCTGGTGCTGGTTGGCGCGACCATCGTCGGCAGCATGGCCACCGTGTGGCACGGACAGGTCAATCCGCCGCGCACAGGCCGGCTGCGCCGCTGGGACTACGGCGATCAGCAGATCGTGCTGCGCCAGGGCGAGGAGATGGGGCGCTTTTTGCTCGGCTCCACCGTGGTGCTGCTATTCGAGCGTGACGCCGTGCGCTTCGGGGTTGACTGGGCGGCACTGCGCCCGACGCGCCTGGGCGACGCCATGGCCACGGCCCTGCGCCGCGGCTGACGCGCGCGCCCTACAAGGCGCCGCCGATGCGCTCGGTGGTGAACACGGTGGAGTCGATCTCCAGCTCCAACGGATCGACAGGCTCGGGGCAGCCCACCAGGTGGACCCACAGGTCATGGCGCCGCAGGGTGATGTGGCTCACGGTCTCCCAGCTGCCGCCGCGGCGCACACGGGTGCCGGGCTTGTACAGCGGCATGCGGAACTGCCGGCTCCAACCCCAAGGCGCTGCCGGCGCTTCGGGCGCATTGATGGAAGGGAAAAGGGTGTCCATGGGTGCGGATTTTATGTCGCAGCCGCCCGCGCCGCGGCTCTGCGGGAACCGAGCCGGTTTTTTATAATCCCACGCTTCCATGGTCCGATGGCTGCTTGCAGTATTCACCCTGCACTTTCTGCTGAGTCTGGGCGCGTCGGCCTCCGCCGCCGTGGCCCTTCTCCCGCTGCCCGCCGCAGCGGCGCAGGCGCTCACCTCCGGCCCGGCTCCGCATCCGGCCGATTGCCGTGCAGCCCCGGCGGACGGCACCAGCGGCATGAAGCAGGCCCTTGCCGACCCCGCAGCCTCGCCTGACAGCGTGAGCGCAGACCTGCCCGACGACCAGTCCCTGCAGCGCCCCGGCAGCGCAACCAGCACCGTTTCCTTCCCCTGCCCGCAGCAGGCCAGCCTGGCCCCGTGTTCGGCGCTGGCGCGCAGATACCTGCGTCCACCCCGCGCCTGAGCCGCCGCCAGGCCCGCACGCGCACGCCCTCGCGGCGGGCGCCATCCCGCTCGCGTTCCTTTTTGTCCACGACCGCCCGCAGCACCCCTGCGCCCCGCGCAGCGCCGTGCTCCACGGACGGCAGCCTTCCAGCCCGATACACCATGCGACTGACCACCCGCGGCAAGCTTGCCGTCACCGCCATCACCGACCTGGCCCTGCACTCGCACGGCCATCCTGTGCCGCTGCCGGCCATCTGTGCCCGGCAGAAAGCCTCGTTGTCCTACCTGGAAGACATCTTCAGCACCCTGCGGCGTGCCGGCCTCGTGGCCAGCACGCGCGGGCCGGGCGGCGGCTACGTGCTGACGCGCGCCCCCGAGCAGGTGACCGTGGCCGAGATCGTCGCAGCCGCCGAGGCGCCCCTGGCGCGCCCGCCCTCCACGGGCCGCTCCGACATGACGGCCGAGCTGTGGGCCACTTTCCAGACCCGCGCCATGGACTACCTGCAGTCCATCACCGTGGCGCAGCTGGTCGCACAACACCACCAGCGGCCCGTGGCTCAGGCCCCCGCGCCCGCCGTCCACCGCGCTCCCCAGGCCCGCGTCGAGCCCCCCGCCACGCAGCTGCCCGGCCGCGGTGTGCCCAACTCGGTGTTCGCCCTGGGGCTCTGAGGGCGCGCTCGCGCCCTCCACCGGGAAAACCCTCAATCTCCCTACAATCTGACGCCTTGCGCAAGGGCCTGCCATGGGGGCCGGCCCGCTGCGCGCAGTTCCGGGAGACCTGCGGTTTGTTGGACAGAAAAGAGCATCACGCCCGCCCGGCGGCCGAGGGCGGCCAGGCGCTGCGCTACAACCCCGCCTTCGACGGGCTGCGGGGCGTGGCTATCGTGCTGGTCATCCTCTCGCATGCCCACGCGCCACTGTTCGAGGGCGCCTTCTACGGCGTGGACGTGTTCTTCGTGCTCAGCGGCTTCC
Source organism: Melaminivora sp. (assembly GCF_032059615.1). NCBI lineage: Bacteria > Pseudomonadati > Pseudomonadota > Betaproteobacteria > Burkholderiales > Comamonadaceae > Melaminivora > Melaminivora sp. Next base: position 18,378 of record NZ_DAMCAM010000041.1, read on the forward strand.
TGATCACGTCACTGCTGCTGATGGAGGTGGACCGCACCGGCGGCATCGACTACTGGCGCTTCACCCGCCGACGGCTGTATCGCCTCATGCCGGCGCTGGCGCTCTTCCTGGCGGCGTACTGCCTGCTCGCGCCGCTGCTGTGGCCCGACCTGACCGACGTCGCCTCCGACGCCCTGGTCTCGCTGCTGTATCTGGCGGACTACGGCATCGCCTTCTTCGACCGGCCCGGCACGCTGCTGCACATGTGGTCGCTGTCGGTGGAAGAGCACTACTACCTGCTGTGGCCCCTGGTGCTGATGGCCCTGCTGCGCTTCTCGCAGCCCGGGCGGCTGTGGCGGCCGATCGCCGTGCTGGTGCTGGCGGCCTGGGCCTGGCGCATCCTGTGGATCATGCAGGGCCAGCAGTTCTACGAAATCTTCTTTCGCTTCGACACGCGTGCCACGGGCCTGCTCACCGGCAGCCTGCTGGCGGCCCTGCTGCACGAACAGCCGGCGTGGTTCCAGGCCCTGCGCGGGCGCCTGGCACACGGCGTGTGGCTGGTGCTGGCCGTGCCGCTGCTGCTGGCCCAGGCCTGGGACGACATGAACGCCCTGGCCTGGGGCATGACGGTGGTCGAATGGGCCACCGTGGTCGTGCTGCTGGCGCTCCTGCAGCGGCGCGGCACCGCCTACGAGGCGCTGAGCGCGCGCCCGCTGGTGTGGCTGGGCAAGCTGTCCTACGGCGTCTATCTGTGGCACTACCCCATCGTGCGCTACCTGCGCGCCGAGCTGCCCTGGCAGGCGACGGCGCTGCTGGGGCTGGTGCTGTCGCTGGCGTTCGCCGCGCTGTCCTACCACACGGTCGAGCGCTGGGGCCTGCGCCGGCGCGACGCGGCCCGCCCCGGGGGCCGCAGCGGCGGCCCGCTGGCGCCGCACGAGCGGCGCGAACCGCACCTGGCCTTCTCCACGGGAGAGGCAGGGCGGTAGCCGATAGCTATACAAAAAATAGCTGAACACCATTGTCCAGCAAGGGCCAAAGCCGGTTTTCGCTGAACTTTCTGCGCGCCGGGCCACCGGCCGCACCGTCCCCGCCCCCTTACACGCAGCCGCTACACTGCGCGCTTTCATGCTTGCCGAGCCCGGCGCCCTCGTTTTCCAAACGGCAGGTGCCCGGTCCGCAGGCTTTTTTTATCGGCCGCGCTCCAGTCATGTCCACGGTATTCAACTTCACCTTCGTGCCCTGGTTCCGGTCAGTGGCGCCATACATTCACAAGTTCCGCAACCAGACTTTCGTGGTCGGCCTGACGGGCGAGGCCATCGCCGCGGGCAAGCTGCAGGGCATCGTGCAGGACCTGGCCATGATCCAGGCCATGGGCGTGAAGATCGTGCTGGTGCACGGCTTTCGCCCGCAGGTCAATGAGCAGCTGGCCGTTAAGGGGCACGCGGCGCAATATGCGCGCGGCATGCGCATCACCGACCCGGTGGCACTCGACAGCGCACAGGAGGCAGCCGGCCAGCTGCGCTACGAGATCGAGGCCGCCTTCAGCCAGGGCCTGCCCAACACGCCCATGGCCGGCTCGCGCGTGCGCGTGATCTCGGGCAATTTCCTCACCGCGCGGCCGGTGGGCATCGTCGATGGCGTGAACTTCCAGCACACGGGCCTGGTGCGCAAGGTGGACGTCGAGGGCATCCGCCGCACGCTGGAGATGCAGGCTCTGGTGCTGATCTCGCCCTTTGGCTTCTCGCCCACGGGCGAGGCCTTCAACCTGTCGATGGAGGAGGTGGCCACGCGTGTGGCCAGCGAGCTGCAGGCCGACAAGCTGCTGTTCCTGACCGAGGTGCCGGGCATCCGCGCGCGGCCGCTGGAGCCCGCGGCCGAGGACAACCCCATCGACACCGAGCTGCCCCTGGCCGCGGCGCGCCGCCTGCTGGCGCAGCTGCCCGCGCCCGAGCAGCCCACCGATGCGGGCTTCTACCTGCAGCACTGCGTGCGCGCCTGCGAGCACGGCGTCGAGCGCAGCCACATCCTGCCCTTTGGCGTCGATGGCGCGCTGCTGCTGGAGATCTACGTGCACGACGGCATCGGCACCATGGTCATCGACGAAAAACTCGAAGAGCTGCGCGAGGCCACCATCGACGACGTCGGCAGCATCATCCAGCTGATTGAGCCGTTCGAGCGCGACGGCACGCTGGTCAAGCGCGACCGCACCGAGATCGAGCGCGACATCGCCAGCTACACCGTGATCGAGCACGACGGCGTCATCTTCGGCTGCGCCGCGCTGCACCCCTACCCCGAGGCGCGCACGGCCGAGATGGCCGCCGTTACCGTCTCGGCGCAGAGCCAGGGCACGGGCGACGGCGAGAAGCTGCTCAAGCGCATCGAGCAGCGCGCGCGCATGCTGGGACTGTCCAGCCTGTTCGTGCTGACCACGCGCACCATGCACTGGTTCCTCAAGCGCGGCTTCGAGCCGGTGGATCCGGACTGGCTGCCCGAAGCGCGCAAGCGCAAGTACAACTGGGACCGCAAGAGCCAGGTGCTGGTCAAGAAGCTGGTGCCGTAGGCCGCGTCCTACCCCGGCGCCGCCCCTGTGCGGACGACAGGCACCGGCTCACCCGCCTAAGGTCGCCGGCCAAGGAGGTGGCCCATGAACCCCGCGCCCTACTGCGACCGCAGCCACGCCGGCCAGGAGCTGGCGCGCGCCCTCGAACCCTATCGCCACGCGCCCGGCGCGCTGGTGCTGGCCCTGCCGCGCGGCGGCGTGCCGGTGGCCTACGAGGTCACGCATGCCCTGGGCATTCCGCTGGAGGTATTCGTGGTGCGCAAGCTCGGGCACCCGGCCCAACCCGAATTCGCCCTGGGGGCGATCGCCAGCGGCGGCGTGCGCGTCCTGAACCCGGGCCACCAGCGCGTGCCCGAGCAGGCCTTGCAGGAGGTGGAGCGGCGCGAGCGCGCCGAGCTGCAGCGGCGCGAGCGCCTCTACCGGGGCGACCGTCCGCTGCCCGACCTGGCGGGCCGTACGGTGATCCTGGTGGACGACGGCATCGCCACCGGCGCCACGCTGCGCGCGGCCGCCCAGGCCGTGCGCGCGCAGTCGCCGGCCCGGCTGGTGCTGGCGGCGCCGGTGGGCGCGGCCGATGTCTGCCGCGCCCTGCGCGATTGCGCCGACGAGGTCGTCTGCCCGCGCACGCCCGAGCCGTTCCACGCCGTCGGCGCCTGGTATGAGGATTTTCCGCAGGTCAGCGACGAAGAGGTGCAGGCCCTGTGGCAGCGCAGCCTGCAGCAGACCGAGGGGGCCCAGCCATGACCCGCCCGGGCAGCCGGCATGGGGCGCAGGACGCTGGCGACCAGGACGACCGGCAGCTGCTGCGGGGCCTTGAGCCCCACCTGCGTCCCTTCGAGCGCGCCGATACGGCGCCGGGCCTGGTCGAGCTGCTGGCCACCGCCCGGCTGGTGCTGATCGGCGAGGCCAGCCACGGCACGCACGAGTTCTACCTGGAGCGCGCGCGCCTGACGCGGGCGCTGATCGAGCGCCATGGCTGCACCGCCGTGGTGGCCGAGGCCGACTGGCCTGATGCCCTGCGCTTGGACCGCTACGTGCGCGGGCGCTCGGAAGACGCCAGCGCCGAGCAGGCCCTGTCGGGCTTTGCGCGCTTTCCCACCTGGATGTGGCGCAACACCGTCATGGCGGAGTTCATCGACTGGCTGCGCGAACACAACCGGGGCGTGCCCGCAGCGCGGCAGGTGGGCTTCTTCGGCATGGACCTCTACAGCCTGCACAGCTCCATGCGCGCCGTGGTGCAGTACCTGGAGCAGGTCGATGGGCAGGCGGCGGCGCGGGCGCGCGAGCGCTATGCCTGCTTCGACCACCGCAGCGGTGGTGAGGACAGCCAGGCTTATGGCTGGGGCGCGGCCTTCGGCGCGCGGCCCAGCTGCGAGAACGAGGCCATCGCCCAGCTCATGGAGATGAACCGCCGCGCCGCGTCCACCCTGGGCGCCGAGCGCGACGAGGCCTTCTACGCGCAGCAGAACGCGCGCCTGGTGCGCAATGCCGAGGAGTACTACCGCAGCATGTTCCGCGGGCGCGTGTCCACCTGGAACCTGCGCGACTCGCACATGGTGCAGACGCTGGCGGCACTGCAGCAGCACCTGCAGGCCACGCGCGGCAGCACGCCGCGCCTGGCGGTGTGGGCGCACAACTCGCACCTGGGCGATGCCAGCGCCACCGAGATGGGCGAGCGCGGCGAGTGGAACGTGGGCCAGCTGGCGCGCGAGCGCTGGGGCCGGCAGGCGCTGCTGCTGGGCCTGACGACCAGCCACGGCAGCGTCACCGCCGCCTCGGAATGGGACGGCCCGGCCGAGCACAAGCGGGTGCGCCCGGCGCTGGCCGGCGGCTTCGAGCGGCTGTTCCACGAGACGGGCGAAGCGCGTTTCTGGCTGCCGCTGCGCGATCAGCTGGCCGTCACCCGGCTGCTGCAGGCGCGGCGCCTGCAGCGCGCCATCGGCGTCATCTACCTGCCCGAGTCCGAGCGCCAGAGTCATTACTTTCACGCCCGGCTGCCGGCGCAGTTCGACGCCGCGCTGCACATCGACCGCACGCACGCCCTGCAGCCGCTCGAGCCCGGCGCCGGCTGGCAGCCGGACCACACCGAGCTGCCCGACACCTGGCCGAGTGGACTGTGAAGGGCGCGCGGGCAGCGCGCGGCGCCTTCAACGGCCTGCGCCGCGTCCGCCGCGCAGCAGCAGCCCGAGCAGCACCAGCGCAAAGGCCGTGAACCACAGGAAGGACCAGTTGGCGATGGAGCCGCCCAGGAAGCGCCAGTCCACCGCCGAGCAGTCGCCCGAGCCGCGGAAGATCAGGGGAATGGCGCGGCTGATCGGATAGTTCTCGATCATCCCGTAGAAGTCGCGTCCGCACGAGGCAACCTCGGGCGGGAACCACTGCAGCCAGCTCTGGCGAGCGGCCACGAAAGCGCCGAAGCCCGCCATCAGCAGGGCCAGCGCGGCAAAGCCCTTCCACCAGGCTTTTTGCCCGCCAGCGGCCGCCAGCCCTGCACAGACTGCTACGGCAATGAGAGCATAGCGCTGCACGATGCACATCGGGCAGGGCTCCAGCCCCACCGCGTACTGCAGGTAGATGCCAAAGGCCAGCAGGCCCAGGCAGATGGCGCTGATGAGCGCCAGCACGCGGCGCGGGGCTCGGTTCATCCAGTCGGGCAACACGTTCTTCTCTTTCTTCCAAAAAACTGCGGCGCCCGCTGCGCGAAGCGCCGGGCTCAGATGCCGGCCGCGTGGTCCAGGAACACCTTGGCGCGCCGCGGCGTCACCACCAGGGTCTCGCCCTCGCGCAGCCCCATGTCATGGAACTGGCGCGCCGAGATCTGCGCCTCGATCACGGCGCCGGGTTGGGCATTGTCGGCGTTTTGGGTCGCGCTTTCGGCCACCAGTTCCAGCCGCGCCACCGGCCCGACCACGATGACGCGCACCAGCTGCGCGACCATGCCGCTGGGCCGGCCCTGCCCGTACGGCGTCTGGCCGGGCGAATAGCGCTCCACGTCCAGCTCGTGCGGGCGCACGTAGGCAAAGGCGCGGGTGCCGTCCGCCGAGGCGGCGTCGGGGTTGTCCAGCTGCATGCCATCGTCCAGGTGGATGCGCCCGCCGCTGGCGCGGCCCTGGAACAGGTTGACATCGCCCAGGAAGCCATAGACGAAGGGGCTGGCCGGGTTGTCCCAGACCTGCTGGGGCGTGCCTTCCTGCTCGATGCGGCCCTGGTTGATGACGACCACGCGGTCGGCCACCTCCAGCGCCTCTTCCTGGTCGTGGGTGACGAAGATGCTGGTCACGTGCAGCTCGTCGTGCAGGCGGCGCAGCCAGCGGCGCAGCTCCTTCCTGACCTTGGCGTCCAGCGCGCCGAAGGGCTCGTCCAGCAGCAGCACCTTGGGCTCGACGGCCAGCGCGCGCGCCAGGGCGATGCGCTGGCGCTGCCCGCCCGACAGCTGCGAGGGGTAGCGGTCGGCGATCCAGTCGAGCTGCACCAGCGTGAGCAGGTCCATGACCTTCTGGCGGATCACGGCCTCGGACGGGCGCTCCTTGCGCGGCTTCATGCGCAGGCCGAAAGCCACGTTGTCGAACACCGTCATGTGCCTGAACAGCGCGTAGTGCTGGAACACGAAGCCCACGCCGCGCTCGCGCACGTGCACGTCGGTGGTATCGGCGCCGCTGAAGTGGATGCTGCCGGCGTCCGGCGTCTCCAGGCCGGCGATGATGCGCAAGAGCGTGGTCTTGCCGCAGCCGGATGGCCCCAGCAGCGCGATGAGCTCGCCCGAGGCGATGTTCAGGCTGACGTCGTCCAGCGCCCTGAAGCTGCCGAACTGCTTGCTGACGTTGCGAATTTCGATGCTCATAAAATAATAGCTTTCAGCCCTTGGTGGGCAACGGCTGAGGCCGCTCCGGGGGCAGCTGGGCGACGCTTCTCGCCTCGCGTGCGCTCTGCCATTCGGCCACCGTCTTGATGACCAGGGTGACCAGCGCCAGCAGCGCCAGCAGCGAGGCGGCGGCGAACGCGGCGACCGACTGGTACTCGTTGTAGAGAATCTCCACGTGCAGCGGAATGGTGTTGGTCTGCCCGCGGATGTGGCCCGAGACCACCGACACCGCGCCGAACTCGCCCATGGCGCGCGCGTTGCACAGGATCACGCCATAGACCAGGCCCCACTTGATGTTGGGCAGCGTCACGTGCCAGAAGGTGCGCCAGCCGCTGGCACCCAGCACCACCGCCGCCTGCTCCTCGTCGCTGCCCTGGGCCTGCATGAGCGGGATCAGCTCGCGGGCGATGAACGGGAAGGTGACGAACACGGTGGCCAGCACGATGCCCGGCACGGCGAAGATGATCTTGATGTCGTGCTCCGCAAGCCACGGCCCCAGCCAGCCGTTGGCACCGAACACCAGCACGTACATCAGGCCCGCGACCACCGGCGAGATGGAGAAAGGCAGGTCGATCAGCGTCGTCAGGAAGGCCTTGCCGCGGAACTCGAACTTGGCGATGCACCAGGCCGCCGCCACGCCGAACACCAGGTTCAAGGGCACGGCGATGGCCGCAGTGATCAGCGTCAGGCGGATCGCTGACCAGGCTTCGGGCTCGCGCAGGCCAGCCACGTAGGCATCCCAGCCCTTGCGCAGCGCCTCGGTGAACACGGCCGCCAGGGGCAGCACCAGAAACAGCAACAAGAACGCCAGGGCAACGCCGGTCAGCAGCCGGCGCACCCAGGGCGCTTCGGTCGTCCCGGCGCGGGCCCAGCGCGCGCCGCGCGCATGCATGGCGCCGCTCATGCCGCCATCCCCGCATGGCGCCGCTGCCAGGCCTGCAGCGCATTGATGACCAGCAGCATCACGAACGAAAGCGCCAGCATGACCACGGCCACGGCGGTGGCGCCGGCCACATCGTATTGCTCGAGCTTGCCGATGATGATGAGCGGCGTGATCTCCGAGACCATGGGCATGTTGCCGGCTATGAAGATGACCGAGCCGTACTCGCCGATGGCGCGGGCGAAGGCCATGGCAAAGCCCGTCAGCAGCGCCGGCAGGATGGCCGGGAAGATCACGTGGCGAAAGATTTGCCACCGTGTGGCACCCAGGCTGGTTGCGGCCTCCTCGAGTTCCTTCTCCGAGTCTTCCAGCACCGGCTGCACCGTGCGCACGACGAACGGCAGGCCGATGAAGATCAGCGCGATCACCACGCCGTTGGGGTTGAAGGCCAGCTGCACCCCCAGCGGCTCGAAGTATTGGCCCACCCAACCATTGCCGGCCAACAGCGCCGTGAGCGAGATGCCGGCGACGGCGGTGGGCAGGGCGAATGGCAGGTCCACCAGCGCATCGACGATGCGCTTGCCCGGGAACTGGTAGCGCACCAGCACCCAGGCGATCAGCAGGCCGAAGACCAGGTTCACGCAGGCGGCGATGAAGGAGGCACCGAAGGTGAGGCGGTACGAGGCCAGCACGCGCGGCGCGGCCACGGCCTCCCAGAACTGGGGCCAGGTAAGCGAGAAGCTCTTGAGCACCAGCGCCAGCAGCGGGATGAGCACGATGATGCTCAGATAGAACAGCGTGTAGCCCAGCGTCAGGCCGAAGCCGGGCAGCACCCGCCGGCCCTTGCGCCGGCGCTGTGCGTCAGGCTGGGCCGTGCCCAGCGTCAGCGTCGTCATGGCTGGCTTACTTGCCCGGCTGGTAGAGCTTGTCGAACTGGCCGCCGTCGTTGAAGTGCACCTTCTGCGCCTCGGTCAGGCTGCCGAAGTACTTGGCCACCGTGAACTGCTGGATGGGCTTGAACAGGTCAGCGTGGCGCTTGAGCACGGCTTCCGAACGCGGACGAATGGCGTGCTTGGCGGCGATTTCCTGTGCCTCGTCGGAGTACAGGTAGTCCAGGTAGGCCTTGGCCAGTTCGCCCGTGCCCTTCTTGGCCACGGTGCGCTCGACCACGGCCACCGGGTTCTCGGCGGTGACGCTGGTGGACGGGTACACGGCGTCGACCTTGCCCTTGCCGAACTCGCGCTCGACCGAAACGACTTCCGATTCGAACGTGATCAGCACGTCGCCGATGTTGCGCTGCAGGAAGGTGGCCGTCGCGTCGCGCCCGCCCTTGGCCAGCACCGGCACGTTCTTGTACAGCTTGCCAACGAATTCGGCCGCCTGCGCGTCGGTGCCGCCCTTCTCGCGCACGCTGCCCCAGGCGCCCAGGTAGGCGTAGCGGCCGTTGCCGCCGGTCTTGGGGTTGACCACGATGACCTTCACGTCCGGGCGGATCAGGTCGTTCCAGTCGCGGATGGCCTTGGGATTGCCGTGGCGCACCAGGAACAGCATGGTGGAAGTGGTGGGCGAGGCGTCGTGCGGAAACTTCTTGGCCCAGTCCTTGGCCACCACGCCGTTGTCGGCCAGGAACTGCACATCGGTGGTGGTGTTGAAGGTGACGACATCGGCGGCCAGCCCGTCGTTCACCGCGCGCGCCTGGGCGCTGGAGCCGGCGTGCGACTGATCCACCCGCACGTCCACACCCTTGGTCTTCTTGTAGTGGGCAATGAAGGCCGCGTTGTAGTCCTTGTAGAACTCGCGCGCCACGTCGTAGCTGACGTTCAGCAGCGTGTTGGCCTGGGCCGAAGCCAGGCCGCTGGCGGCCAGGGCCAGGGTGGCGACGAGAGTCTTGAGGCGGGTCTTGGAGTTCATCGAAGCGGTGCCTGTGGCAGGGTGATTGCGAATGGCAGCATTGTGCGAAGCACTCTTCAAAACTCAAACGAATAGATTCTTTTTTATTTATTAGAAATTTTGCATATCAAACCCGGGCCTGCAGTCGCACGCGCGGCGGCAGCTCCTCGCCCAGGAAGTCCAGGAAGCTGCGCACCGCCGGCGCCAGCCCGCGGCGCGAGGAAAAGACCGCATGCACGATGCCGTGCGCGGGCGTCCATTCGGGCAGCACGTGGACCAGGTGGCCCGCCTCGATGGCCGGCAGGGCCATGTAGTCGGGCAGCCAGCACAGGCCGACCCCGGCCAGCGCCGCATGCTGCAGGGTGACCAGGTCGTCGGCGACGAAGCGCGGCGCGAGCTGCACCGTCTGCTGGCGCCCGCCCGGGCCCTGCAGGCACAGGCTGGCGCGGCCCTCGCGCGCCGACATGGCCAGGGTGTCCATGCGCGTCAGGTCGTCGGGCGCAGTCGGGGCGCCCTGGCGGGCGATCTGCGCCGGCGCCGCCACCAGCACCTGCCGCCCCTCGCCCAGGCGCTTGACCACCATGCTGGAGCCGTCATCGAGCTGGCTGCGCACGCGCAGGGCCACGTCCACGCCCTCCTCGACCACGTGGACCACGCGGTTGCTGACCTCCAGCTCCAGCCGCACCGCCGGGTGGCGCACCAGGTAGTGCGGCAGCAGCTCGGCCAGCACCGACTGCGCCAGCGTCACCGGGCAGGTCACGCGCACGGTGCCGCGCGGCTCACTGTGCACCTGCTCGACCGTGTTCTGGGCCGCTTGGGCCGCGTCGCGCAGGGCGAGGCAATGGCGCAGGTAGGCCTGGCCCACCTCGGTCAGCGACAGGCTGCGCGTGGTGCGTTGCAGCAGGCGCACGCCCAGGCGCGCCTCCAGCTCGGCCACGCGGCGCGACAGGC
>NZ_DAMCAM010000042.1:0-27473 GCF_032059615.1 Melaminivora sp.
TGCCGATCCACATCGAGGCGATCAGGCCCCAGAACAGCTCGGGGTTGCTGGTCATGACCTGCGGGCCGGGCTGGATGTTGTGAATCGTCATGGCGCCCACCATCAGCGCCATCACCGCGTTGGGCGGGATGCCCAGGGTCAGGAGCGGGATGAAGGAGGTCTGCGAGCCCGCGTTGTTGGCCGACTCGGGCGAGGCCACGCCGCGGATGTTGCCCTGGCCGAAGGGCACTTCGCCGGGTTTGAGGCGTGTCTTCTTCTCGACCGTGTAGGCGGCGAACGACGACAGCAGCGCGCCGCCGCCGGGCAGGATGCCCAGGGCGCACCCGAGGCCGGTGCCGCGCAGCATGGCGGGGAACATGCGCTTGAAGTCCTCGCGCGTGGGCATGAGGCCGGTGACCTTGGCGGCGAAGACCTCGCGCTCGTCCTCGGGGCGCGAGAGGTTGGCGATGATCTCGCCGTAGCCGAACACGCCCATGGCGATCACCACGAAGTCGATGCCGTCGGTGAGCTCAGGGATGTCCCAGCTGTAGCGCGCCACGCCCGAGTTCACGTCGGTGCCGACCAGGCCCAGCAACAGCCCCAGCAGCACCATGGCCACCGCCTTGAGCAGCGAGCCCGAGGCCAGCACCACCGCGCCGATCAGGCCCAGCACCATGAGCGAGAAATACTCGGCCGGGCCGAACTTGAAGGCCACTTCGGTCAGCGGCGGGGCAAACGCCGCCAACACCACCGTGCCGACGCAGCCGGCGAAGAACGAGCCGATGCCGGCCGCCGCCAGCGCCGGTCCGGCGCGGCCCTTGCGCGCCATCTGGTAGCCGTCGATCACCGTGACCACCGAGGACGATTCACCCGGCAGGTTCACCAGGATGGCGGTGGTGGAGCCGCCGTACTGCGCGCCGTAGTAGATGCCGGCCAGCATGATCAGCGCCGCCACCGGTGGCAGCGCGTAGGTGGCGGGCAGCAGCATGGCGATGGTGGCCACCGGGCCCACGCCCGGCAGCACGCCGATCAGGGTGCCCAGCAGGCAGCCGATGAAGCAATAAACCAGGTTCTGGAAGGTGAAGGCGACGCCGAAGCCCAGCGACAGGTGGTCGAGCAATTCCATGGTGTGAGGGGTTTCCGCGCTACGCGCTCAGCCGATGGAGAGAAAGGCCGGCCAGACCGGAAACTGCAGCTTGAGCAGCACGACGAAGGCCACGTAGCTGCCTGCGGCCAGCACCGTGGCGAGGACCAGCACTTCCTTGAACTTGAAATGGTCGCCCGCCAGGCTGGCGGTGAACGTCAGGCCGTAGATGGCCGCAATCAGTCCCATGGCCGGCAGGCCCACGCTGGGCAGGCCCACCAGCAGCACGCCGAACAGCAGGTTGGCGCCGATGATGAACAGCACCTGTCGCCAGGCCCAGGGGCCCACGGGCTCGCCGTCGCCCTCGGTGCGCGCCAGCACCGCCTTGAGCGCGATGACGGCGCCCAGCAGGGCCAGCAGGACGCCCAGCACCAGCGGGAAATAGCCCGGCCCCATGCGCGCGCCCGTGCCGATGCGGTAGCTGGTCGCTCCCCAGGCAAAGGCGGACCCCACGGCCAGGAACATGAGGCCGGCGAAGAAGTCCTTCCGGTTGTTGATGCGCACGAATCTCTCCAGCTGGCGACGCGAAGGGCGATTGTCTGGCGCCCCCGGGCGTCGCCCGATGTGGGTTACACCTACGGTGGCCTACGGCGCCACGGGCTTGAACACGCGCAGCCATTTGGGCGCGGGCAGGTCCCAGCGCGCCTGCACGGCCTCGGCGCGGGCCAGCAGCTCGGCCCGCTTGGGCCGGCCGGGCGTGCGCTGGGCCAGCACCACGGTGTTGCCCTCGCGCGTGGGCCGAAAGGCCCACAGGGCGTCCTCGCCGAAGGCCTGGGCCAGCTGCGCCACGCTGCGCTCGTAGCTCGATGCGCGGCCGAACAGGTTGACGGTGAGGCAGCCGTCGGCCGTCAGCAGGGCGCGGCAATCGGCGTAGAAGTCGGCGCTGTCGAGCACGGGCGCGGCGGCCTCGTGGTCGTACAGGTCCACCGCCAGCGCGTCGATGGTACCGGCCAGCTCGGGGCGGCGGATCTCCTGCGCCGCATCGCCCAGCACCACCGACAGGCGCGGCCCCTCGGGCGGCAGCTTGAACCAGGCGCGGCACACGGCCAGCACCTGCGGGTTGAGCTCGATGGCCGTGGTCTGCATGCGCAGGCGCTTGTGGCAGAACTTGGTGATGGCCCCCGCGCCCAGGCCCAGCTGCAGGGCGCGGCGCTCGGCCACGCCCTCGGGTGCCACGAACAGCAGCCAGGCCATCATGCGCTGCACATATTCCAGCTCGATGTGAAAGGGCTCGGCGATGCGCATGGAGCCCTGGATCCAGGGCGTGCCCAGGTGCAGGTGGCGCACTTCGCCATCATCGGAGACGCTGACTTCGGGCAGCTCGGCGGTGGGTTTCTTCTTGCGTGTCAAGGCAGGCAGCCCGGCATGGAGCTCGGGCGAAAAGGTGGTTTGCTATTCTAAAAATAGCTGCACCCCCTTGAATGGCAAGGGCTCTCTGGCAAAAAGACTGAAAATCAGCCAGCCAGCAAAGCCCCCAGCCGGGGCAGCGCAGCGCAGGCATTGTCGCGGCAAGCGCGGGCCAGCTCGTGCGCCTGCATGCCGCGCAGTTCGGCAATCACGGCGCCGATGCGCGGCAGCTCAGCCGGACTGTTGCGCGCCGGCGGCTTGCCGGCCTCGCGCTCGGCGGCGGTCACGTAGAGCCAGTGCGGCGGAATGTCGGGGGCGTCGGTCTCCAGCACCAGCGCCTGCAGGGGCAGCTGCGCCGCCAGACGGCGGATCTGGTGGGCGCGCTCGAACGTCGCCGCGCCGCCAAAACCCAGCTTGAAGCCCAGTTCGATCAGCATGCGCGCCTGCTGCTCGCTGCCGTTGAAGGCGTGCGCGATGCCGCCGCGCACGGGCAGCTCGCGCAGGCCCTTCAGAACCTGGTCCACCGAGCGGCGCGAATGCACGATCACCGGCAGGTCGTGCCGGCGCGCCAGGCGCAGCTGCTCGCGCCACAGGTGCTGCTGGCGCTCATCGTCCAGAGTCTTGTCGAAATAGTCCAGGCCGATCTCGCCCATGGCCACCAGGCGCGGGTCATCGGCGCGCCGCTGCAGCTCGTCGGCCAGCGCCTGCAGGTCGGCCTCACCCGCGTGGCGGGTGAACAGCGGGTGGATGCCCAGGGCGTAGCTGTCGCCGTGCCGGTGCGCCAGCGTGCGCACGGCGTCGAAGTTGGCCCGCTCCACCGCCGGCAGCACACAGTGCGCGACGCCGGCCCGCGCAGCGCGCACGCGCTCGGCATCGGCGTGCGCCGCGCCGCCGTGGTGGATGAATTCGTCCAGGTGGCAGTGGGTGTCGATCCAGGCAGACATCCGGCCATCCTGCGCCACGCCGCCCGGGCGCGGCGTAGGTCAGAGCATGTGGTTGAGGAAGGCGCGGGCGCGCTCGTGGCCCGGGTCGGCGAAGAACTCGCGCGCCGCGCGCGCCGCGATCAGCTCGCCCTGGTCCATGAAGGCCACGGTGTGCGCCACCTCGCGGGCAAAGCCCATCTCGTGCGTGACCACCAGCATGGTCATGCGCTCCTCGGCCAGCTCGCGCATGGTGCGCAGCACCTCGCCCGTGAGCTCGGGGTCGAGCGCCGACGTCGGCTCGTCGAACAGCATGATGTCGGGCTGCATGGCCAGGGCCCGGGCGATGGCCACGCGCTGCTTCTGCCCGCCCGACAGGCGCGCCGGGTAGTTGTCGCGCTTCTGTGACAGGCCCACCTTGGCCAGCAGCGCCTCGGCCCGCGCCACGGCCGCGTCGCGCGAGACGCCCTGCACCACCATGGGCGCCTCGATCAGGTTCTGCAGCACGGTCAGGTGCGGAAACAGGTTGAAGTGCTGGAACACCATGCCCGTCTTGCCGCAGATGCGGCGCAGCTGCAGGTCGGGCACGTAGACGCAGCGCCCGGTCGCGTCGGTGGCCGCCAGCGGCTCGCCCTCGATGGCGATGTCGCCGCTGTCGATGGTCTCCAGGTGGTTCAGGCAGCGCAGGAAGGTGCTCTTGCCCGAGCCCGAGGGACCGATGATGGCCACCACCTCGCCACGCCGCACGGTCAGCGAGACGCCGCGCAGCACCTCGTTGGCGCCGTAGCGCTTGCGCAGCGCGCGCGCCTCGATCATGGGCGCGGCCGCGCCGCCGGCCGGCTCACTGGTCGTACTTGGCATAGCGTTTTTCCAGGCGCTGGAAGCCCCAGGTCAGCACCAGCGTCATGAGCAGGTAGAAGGCGGCGGCGACGATGAAGGGCGTGGTCGTGAAGTCGCGCTGCACGATGCCGCGCGCGGCGCGCAGCAGGTCGTTCAGGGCGAGCACGTAGATGAGGGACGTATCCTTGACCAGGGTGATGGTCTCGTTGCTCATGGGCGGCAGGATGGTGCGCACCATCTGCGGCAGCACGATGCGGCGCATGGTCTGCGGGTAGCTCATGCCCAGCACCTTGGCGGCCTCGTACTGGCCGCGGTCCACCGACTGGATGCCGGCGCGGAAGATCTCGGCGAAGTAGGCCGCGTAGTTCAGTGCAAAGGCCGCCACCGCCGCGGGAAAGTCCGGCAGGCGCACGCCCACCACCGGCACAAAGGGCAGCGCGAAGTAGATGAACAGCATCTGCAGCATGAGCGGCGTGCCGCGCATGAGCCAGATGTAGCCGTTCACCGCGCCCGACAGCGACTTGATGGGCGACAGCCGCGCCAGCGCCAGCGCCAGACCCAGCGGCACGGCCAGCACCAGGGTGATGGCGAACAGCTTGAGCGTGACCGCCGCGCCCTGCGCGAGGGGGGCGAGAAGGGAGAGAACGTAGTCCATGCGAAAGGGCGTCAGGCGGGGCGGGGCAGCGCGGAGGAAGAAATAGCACCGCGCCCAGGGGCAGGCACCCTCACCCCTGCCCTCTCCCGCCAGCGGGAGAGGGAGCCAGGCAGCGCAGCTTCCACAACGACCAGCATGCTCCAGCTCAGCAGACGCCCAGCCAAGGGAACAACCGCAGCAACTGGCGTGCCCCAAACCCGGGGACGCCACGCAAGGGCCGCCCCGCCGCGCTGAGCAATCGCTCCCCCTTCCCGAATTGCGCAGCAATTCGAGAGAAGGGGCTGAGGGCCGCGGCTCCGAGCCTGCCGGCGCAGGCTTGGACGTGCCCGAAGCGCTGCCGCCTCTGGCGGCTGCACCAAGGAGCGCAGCGACACAGGGGGATGCCCCGAATTATTTGATGATGTTCTTGCCAAACCACTGCTCGGCAATCTTCGCGGCGGCGCCGTCGCCCTTCATCTCGGTCAGGGCCTTGTCGAGTTTGCTCAGCAGTTCGGTGTCGTCCTTGCGCACACCCACGCCGTATTCCTCGGTGCCGAAGTTGTCCTCCAGCACGGCGTACTGGTCGGGCTTCTTGGCCACGTAGTAGCGGCCCACGACCTCATCGACCACCACCGCCTCCAGGCGGCCGGCGGACAGGTCCATCAGCGCGGTCACGTTGTCGCCGAAGGTCTTGAGTTCCTTCATGGATTTGAAGACCTCGTCCTCCTTCTTGATGGCGTCCACGGCGCTGCTGCCCTCCTGCGCGCCGACCACCTTGCCGGCGAGGTCGGCCTTGGCCTTGATGGCCGAGCCGGCGGGCACCACGATGATCTGGTGATTCTCCATGTAGGGCGCGGTGAAGCCGATGTTCTGGCGGCGCTCCTCGGTAATCGTCAGGCCGTTCCACAGCGCATCCACGCGCTTGCCCGACAGCTCGGCCTCCTTGGCGCTCCAGTCGATGGGCTTGAACTCGACCTCCAGGCCCAGGCGCTTGGCAGCTTCCCTGGCCATGTCGATGTCAAAGCCGACCAGCTGGTTCTTGTCGTCGCGAAAACCCATGGGCGGGAAGTTGTCGTCCAGGCCGACCACGATCTTGGTGGCGGCGGCAGGCGCGGGTGCCTCGGCGGCCGGGGCGGCGCTCTCTTGCTTGGAGCAACCGGCAACGAGGGCCCCGAGGGTCAGCAGGGCAACGGCAGCGAGCTTCTTCATGACGTGAGCAATCCTTGAAGTGACGGGAAAGGGAAGGGAAGAAAATTTCAGGAAAACCCGGTATTGTCCACTGAAGTGGCAGCACCCGGCCCGCCCGGCGCCAAATCCGGGGATTGAGCGGGGCCCGGGGCGCGCCCGCCCAGCAGCGCCTCTTCGCGCGCCACCGTCTCGCGCAGGAAGTCCCACAGAGCGCGCACGCGCGCCAGGTCGCGCCGGTCCGCCGAGGCGGCAATCCAGAAGGTGCGCTGCACGCCGATGGCCCCGGGCAGCACGGGGACCAGGCCGTCGTCGTGCGCCGCCATGAAGCACGGCAGCAGGGCCAGGCCGTGCCCGCCCCGGGCCGCCTGGTACTGGGCCACCACGCTGGTGCTGCGCAGCAGGGTCTGCGTCTGCGGCACCAGCGCCGCGAGCTCGCGCAGCTCGTTGCTGAACACCAGCTCCTCCACATAGCCGACGAAGCGGTGCCCGCGCAGGTGCCGCACGTGGGTGATGGGCGGGTGCCGCGCGAGGTAATCACTGCTGGCGTAGAGCTGCAGGCGGTAGTCGCACAGCCTGCTGCAGACCTGCCCGCTGCTCTGCGGCCGCTCGACGTTGACGGCCAGGTCGGCCTCGCGCTGCGACAGGTTGATGAAGCGCGGCACGATCAACAGGTCCACCTGGATGCCCGGGTGGCACTCGGCAAAGCGCGCCAGGTGCCGCGCCAGGAAGAAGCTGCCGAAGCCCTCGGTGGCGCCCAGCCGCACGTGTCCGGTCAGCGCATGGCGCTCGCCGCCGATCTCCTCGCCCACCAGCACCATGGAGTTCTCCATCTGCTCGACGCGCTCGAGCAGGCGGTGGCCGGCGGTGGTGAGCGCATGCCCCGCAGGCGTGCGCTCGAACAGCTGCGCGCCCAGCTCCTGCTCCAGCCGGCGCAGCCGGCGGGTGATGGTCGAGTGGTCCACCTCCAGGCGCCGCGCCGCCTCCTGGGCCGAGCGCGCGCGCACCACGGCCAGAAACAGCCGCAGGTTGTCCCAGTTGGTGTGTTCAATGGTCATGGCAGGCCTCTTGTGGTGCAAATTTGCAAGAACGATATGCCCAAAAACCTGATCCCTTTGCAGAAACGCTGGATTAAAGTGTCCTTCGGGTGCGGTTTCCTTCGCAGCCCTTCACGAACATCCAGAGGAGACAAACCATGCAATTCCTTCGTCACCCGCTGGCGCTGGCCGTCCTTGGCCTGGGCCTTTGCACCGCCGCGCAGGCGCAGATTTCCAACGATACGGTCAAGATCGGCATCCTCACGGACATGGCCGGCCCCTACTCGGGCATGGGCGGCGCAGGCTCGGTGGTGGCCGCCAGGATGGCCATCGACGACTGCCTGCGCGCCGAGTGCAAGGGCATGAAGATCGAGGTGGTGAGCGCCGACCACCAGAACAAGGCCGACATCGCCGCCACCAAGGCGCGCGAGTGGCTCGATCGCGACGGGGTGGACGCGATTGCCGACATCACCAACTCCGCCGCCGCCCTGGCCGTGCAGAAGCTGGTGCGCGAAAAAGGCGGCATCGCCATGTACAGCGGCCCGGCCACCACGCGCCTGACCGACGACGAGTGCGCGGAGAACGGTTTTCACTGGATGTTCGACACCTACTCCTCGGCCTCGGGCGCCGCGGCCGCGCTCACCAAGAACGGCGACAAGAGCTGGTTCTTCGTGACGGTGGACTACGCCTTCGGCCACTCGTTGGAGAAAGACGCCTCGGAGATGGTGCAGGCCAACGGCGGCACGGTGGTGGGCAGCGTGCGCCACCCGCTCAACGCGAGCGATTTCTCCTCCTTCATCCTGCAGGCGCAGAACTCCAAGGCCCAGGTCATCGGCCTGGCCAACGGCGCGCAGGACACCGTCAACGCCATCAAGGCGGCGCGCGAGTTCGGCATCGGCGGCAAGGGCCAGAAGGTGGCGTCCCTGCTCATGTTCCTCACCGACGTGCACTCGCTGGGCCTGCGCCAGGCGCAGGGGCTGATGTTCTCCGAGGGCTTCTACTGGGACATGGATGACAAGACCCGCGCCTTCTCCAGCCGCTTCGAGAAGCTGCACAAGGGCTTCAAGCCGACCATGGTGCAGGCCGGCGTCTATTCCAGCGTGCTGCACTACCTCAAGAGCGTGGCCGCGGCCAAGACCGACGACTCCAAGGTGGTGGCCCGGAAGATGCGCGAGCTGCCCATCGACGACCCGGTGATGCGCAACGCCAGCATCCGCCCTGACGGCCGCGTGATCCACGACATGTACCTGTTCCAGGTCAAGGCACCCAACGAGTCCAAGGGCCCGTGGGACTACTACAAGACCGTGAGCACCATTCCGGCCGACATCGCCTTCAAGCCGCTGGCGCAGTCAAGCTGCCCGCTGGTCAAGAAGTAAGCGCCAGCGACCACGCCGCGCCCTCTCTCTTTTTTCGCAGACACGCACTGCCCGACGAGCACCCATGAGCACCCCCACCACCATCCACCACTTCATCGGCGGCAAGCCCTACCCCTCCCAGTCCGCCGAATGGCGCGACGTCACCAACCCGGCCACCCAGGAAGTGGTGGCGCGCGTGCCCTTTGCCACGCGCGAGGAGGTGGAGCTGGCCGTGTCCAACGCCCACGAGGCCTTCCAGACCTGGCGCAGCACGCCCCTGGGCGCGCGCATGCGCATCATGCTGCGGCTGCAGCAGCTGATCCGCGAGAACATCACCGAGCTGGCCGAGCTCATCACCCGCGAGCACGGCAAGACCCTGCCGGACGCCGAGGGCGAGGTGGCGCGCGGCCTGGAGGTGGTCGAGCACGCCTGCGCCATCACCACGCTGCAGCTGGGCGAGATCGCCGAGAACGCCGCCACCGGCGTGGACGTGTACAACCTGCTGCAGCCGCTGGGCGTGGGCGCGGGCATCACGGCCTTCAACTTCCCCGTGATGCTGCCGTGCTTCATGTTCCCGATGGCCATCGCCTGCGGCAATACCTTCGTGCTCAAGCCTTCGGAGCAGGACCCGAGCTCGACCATGCGCCTGGTGGAGCTGGCGCACGAGGCGGGCGTGCCCCCGGGCGTGCTCAACGTGATCCATGGCGGCCCCGAGGTGGCCGACATGCTGTGCGACCACCCGCAGATCCAGGCCCTGTCCTTCATCGGCTCCACGCACGTGGGCACGCACATCTACCGCCGCGCCAGCGAGTCCGGCAAGCGCGTGCAGTCCATGATGGGCGCCAAGAACCACTGCGTGGTCATGCCCGATGCGCCCCGGGAGCATGCGCTGAACAACCTGCTGGGCTCGGCCTTCGGCGCCGCGGGCCAGCGCTGCATGGCCAACTCGGTGGCGGTGTTCGTGGGCGCAGCGCGCGAGTGGCTGCCCGAGCTGGTGGAAAAATCCCGCGCCCTGAAGGTGGGCCCGGGCACCGACCGCAGCGCTGACCTGGGGCCGCTGGTCAATCCGCGCGCAAGGGAGCGCGTGCTTGGCCTGATCGACTCGGGCGAAGCCCAGGGCGCGACCCTGATGCTGGACGGCCGCCAGTGCACGGTGCAGGGCTACGAGAAGGGCAACTTCGTCGGCCCGACCATCTTCTCGGACGTCACCGACACCATGGACATCTACCAGCAGGAGATCTTCGGGCCGGTGCTGAACGTGGTCTGCGTGGACACGCTGGAGGAGGCCATCGCCTTCATCAACCGCAACCCCAACGGCAACGGCACGTCCATCTTCACCAGCAGCGGCTGGGCGGCGCGCAAGTACCAGCACGACATCAACGTGGGCCAAGTGGGCATCAACGTGCCGATTCCCGTGCCCGTGGCCTATTTCAGCTTCACCGGCTCGCGCGCCTCCAAACTGGGCGACCTGGGCCCCAACGGCAAGCAGGCGGTGCAGTTCTGGACGCAGACCAAGACCGTGACCGCGCGCTGGTACGAGGAAGGCAGCCGCTCCGACGGCGTCAACACCACCATCTCGATGAAGTGACGCGGGGCCGGCCTGGCGCTCAGGCCAGGCCGAAGCGCGCGGCCAGCGCCGCGCGCAGCCCGAACTCGTCGAGGATGGCGCCCAGCCGCTCGGCGGCGCTGCGCTTTCTCTGGCCCGTCCAGCGCGCCAGGATGAGTTCGTTCTTCAGGCTGTGCTCCCAGCCTACCAGCTCGGTCACCGTGACCTGGTAGCCGCTGGCCTCCAGGTGCAGGCAGCGCATGACGTTGGTCAGGTGGCTGCCCAGCTCGCGCGTGTGGATGGGGTGGCGCCACAGCTCGGCCAGGGGCGCGCGCGATAGCTGCAGAGCCTTGTTGCCGCGCAGCTGCCCGGCCACCTCGGCCTGGCAGCAGGGCACCAGCACCAGTGCCCGGGCCTGCTTGTGCAGGCCGAAGGCGATGGCGTCGTCGGTGGCGGTGTCGCAGGCGTGCAGCGCGGTGACGATGTCGAAGCGCTCGGGCATGCCGGCTTCGGCCGCCGCATCGGCTGCCGCCAGGTTGAGAAACTCCATGCGCTCGAAGCCCAGCCGCGCGGCCAGCGCGCGCGAGCGCTCGACCAGGTCGGCGCGCCACTCGATGCCGTAGATGCTCCCACGGCCGAGCGACTTGAAAAACAGGTCATACAGGATGAAGCCCAGATAGGACTTGCCCGCGCCATGGTCGGCCAGCAGCGGCGCGTGCCCGTCCTGCGCCGCCTCGGCCAGCAGCGGCTCGATGAACTGGTACAGGTGATAGACCTGCTTGAGCTTGCGGCGCGAGTCCTGGTTCAGCCTGCCCTCGCGGGTGAGGATGTGCAGCTCCTGGAGCAGCTCGACCGACTGGCCCGGGCGCAGCTCGGCCAGCACGGCCGTATCCTGCGCGGGGGCGGCGGCCTTGCCACCCGAGGCACGGGCAGCCCCGCCCTCCTGCGCGCGCTTGCGCCCTTGCGGCCTCATGCCTTGCCGCCCGCGGGTCCGCCGTGCACGGGGCAGCGCGCCCCCACGTCCAGCGCCTTCCAGCCCTGGGCGCCCAGCTGTTCGAGCACCTCGATGTTGCGCTCGAAGATGGCCTCGGCCTCGGGGAAGGCCTCCACCGCGCGGTCGATGCTGTCCTCGCGCAGCAGGTGCAGCGTCGGGTAGGGCGCGCGGTTGGTGCAGTTGCCCACGTCGTCCATCTGCGTGCCCTCGAACTGGAACTGCGGGTGAAACGACGCCACCTGCAGGATGCCGCCCAGGTCCATGGCCTCCACCAGCTCGTCGGCCAAGTCCAGGAAGTCGTTGAAATCCAGGAAGTCGTGCATGCAAAGCGGCGCCATCAGGAGCGTGGTGTCGCGCTTGTCCGGCGAGGCCTCGGCCAGCGCCTCTAGCTCCTGCTGCAGATCCTGCAGCAGCTCGCGCGCGTCGGTGGCGCGGCTCACCACGTAGTGGATCTGGCCCTTGACGTGCACTCCCTTGGCAAAGGGGCACAGGTTCAGGTCGATCACCGCGCGCTCGAGCCAGCGCACCATGTCCTGCACCACGATGGCGTCATCGATCGAGGGCTCCGGGCAGGCGCCGGGGGGCAGAAGGTCTGTGGTCATGGAAGTGGGCGCCTGCGCCGGCGCAGTGCTTGAGGGGGCCGCAATTTTAGGCCCCTCACCCGCCCAGCAGCCGCTGCCCGGTGATGCGCTCGTGCTCGCGCGCGGCAAACCGGTCGGTCATGCCAGCGATGAAGTCGGCCACCGTTCGCGCGCACTGCGTCGCATCCCCGGCCAGCGCCTGGGCGGCCTGGGCGGCGGGTAGCTGGCGCGGCTCGGCCGTGTAGGCGGCAAACAGCTCGCACACCACCCGGCGCGCCGCCGCCATGGTCTGCTCGACCTGGGGGTGCCGGTACAGCGCCTGCATCAGAAAGCGCTTGAGCTGCTGCGACTGCGCGCGCATGCCCTCGGAAAAGCCCACCAGCGGCGCCAGCGCGCGCACCGCGTCCACGCTGGGCGGGGTGTGCTCGGCCAGCCGCGCGCGCGTGGTGTCGATGACGTCATAGACCTGATCGCTGAGCATGCGCCGGATGGCCTCGTGCAGCAGCCGGCGCTCACCGCCGGGGCGCGCCAGGTGCGGGTGGCGCGCCTCGGCGGCGTGCCGGTAGCGGTCAAACAGCGGCACCTCGCGCAGCTGCGTCAGCGTCACCAGGCCCGAGCGCACGCCGTCGTCGATGTCGTGGGCGTTGTAGGCGATCTCGTCGGCCAGGTTGCACAGCTGCGCCTCCAGGCCGGGCTGGCCGCCGTGCAGGAAGCGCCAAGCCACGCCGTGCGGCTCGCGCGCCTCCAGCCACTCGGCGTTGCGGCGCGCGCAGTGCTTGAGGATGCCCTCGCGCGTCTCGAACGTCAGGTTGATGCCGTCGTAGTCGGGGTAGCGCTCCTCCAGGCAGTCCACCACGCGCAGGCTCTGCAGGTTGTGCTCGAAGCCGCCATGCGCGCGCATGCAGTCGTTGAGCGCGTCCTGGCCGGCATGGCCGAAGGGCGTGTGGCCCAGGTCGTGCGCCAGGCTGATGGCCTCGACCAGGTCCTCGTTGAGCGCCAGCGAGCGGGCGATGGAGCGCGCCAGCTGCGCCACCTCCAGCGAGTGCGTGAGCCGGGTGCGAAACAGGTCGCCCTCGTGGTTGACAAAGACCTGGGTCTTGTAGACCAGGCGCCGGAAGGCCGTGGAATGCACGATGCGGTCGCGGTCGCGCTGGTATTCGGTGCGGGTCGGCGCGGGCGACTCGGGGTGGCGGCGCCCGCGGCTGCGCGCCGGGTCGCAGGCCCAGGGGGCCAGGGGCACTTGAATGGCAGTCAAATCGGCCTCCAGCCCTTCATTGGCGCTGGGTTGTAGCTATCAAAAATATAAACAAAAGCGGTCACGTCGGCCCTCATGGCGCGCAGCACAGATCGATGACCTCGCGCACCAGCGCGTCGGGTGCGGCGCGCACCACCGCCCGGCCCGGGCCGTCGATCAGCACGAAGCGGATCTCGCCGGCCTCGGCCTTCTTGTCCACACGCATCAGCTGCAGGTAGCGCCCGGCGTTGTCGCCGGCGTCCAGCACCGGGCCGCGCACCGGCAGGCCGGCGCGCCCGATGAGCGCGCGCAGGCGCTGCACGAAGGCGGCATCGACCAGCGACAGGCGCAGCGACAACTCGGCCGCCATGACCATGCCCGCGGCGACGCCCTCACCGTGCAGCCAGGCGCCATAGCCCATGCCTGCCTCGATGGCGTGCCCGAAGGTATGGCCGAAGTTCAGGATGGCGCGCAGGCCGGCCTCGCGCTCGTCGGCGCCCACCACGGCCGCCTTGATCTCGCAGCTGCGCCGCACGGCATGCGCCAGTGCGCCCGCCTCGCGCGCCAGCAGCGCGTCCAGGTGTGCCTCCAGCCAGGCAAACAGCTCCATGTCGGCAATGGGGCCGTATTTGATGACCTCGGCCAAGCCGGCGGCCAGCTCGCGCGGCGGCAGGCTGGCCAGCGTCGCCAGGTCGCAGACCACCAGCTGCGGCTGGTGGAAGGCGCCGACCATGTTCTTGCCCAGCGGGTGGTTGATGGCCGTCTTGCCGCCCACGCTGGAATCGACCTGCGCCAGCAGCGTGGTCGGCACCTGCACGAAGGGCACGCCGCGCATGTAGCAGGCGGCGGCAAAGCCCGTCATGTCGCCCACCACGCCGCCGCCCAGGGCCCACAGCACCACCTTGCGGTCGCAGCCATGGCCGAGCAGCGCGTCGAAGACCCGGTTGAGCGTCTGCCAGTCCTTGTGTTCCTCGCCGTCGGGCAGGGTGACGGTGTGCACCTGCGGGTAGTGTGGCGCCAGCGCCTGCGCCAGCTGCGCGCCGTACAGCGGCCCGACGGTTGTGTTGGTGACGATGAGCGCGGCCGTGCCGCGCGGCAGGTCGGCGCGCCTGGCCAGCGTGGCCAGCAGGCCTGCGCCGATGGCGATGGGGTAGCTGCGCTCGCCCAGGTCGATGCGCACGGAGTCGGTGGAAGAAGGCATGGGGTTGGGCATTGGCGATCAGCGGCAGGTCTGGCCGTTGCTGGCCCCCGTCACCGCCACGTTGATTTTTCGCGTCACGGTCTTGCCGCCCTTCGCGGCCGTGACCAGGAAGCCGTGGGTGCCGCAGTCGCCGGGGGACTGGTCGTCCCGCCCCTGCGGGGTGCCGGTGACATAGGCCCTATTCCCGATGGTTTCCTGCTTGAGCCAGGCGGGCAGCTGCGAGAACGACCACTCCGCCCCCGCCTGGGAGGCGGAGAAGACATAGGTGTAGAACGATCCGGCGGTGGCGTCGGAGATGGTGCACTCATCCACCCCGTTGACGGGAGCGCAGGTGAGGTGGGTGATGGTGAACTCGCCGCCGTCATCGGTGTCGCTCCCGCAGGGCACATCGCTCGTGTTGCGGATGGTGATGGTCGAAGTGCCGGTGGAGCCGTTGCGGTCCACCACAGTGACGACCACGTCGGTGTCCTCGGCCACGCAGCGCGAGCCGGCGCTGCCGGTCTCCAGCACGATGGTCCTGTCCGTGGTGCAGGCAGGGCCGCGCACCTGCAGCAGCGCGCCGTCGGCCTGTGCGCACAC
This sequence comes from Melaminivora sp., assembly GCF_032059615.1. Taxonomy (NCBI): domain Bacteria; kingdom Pseudomonadati; phylum Pseudomonadota; class Betaproteobacteria; order Burkholderiales; family Comamonadaceae; genus Melaminivora; species Melaminivora sp. The sequence continues at coordinate 14,577 of NZ_DAMCAM010000042.1, forward strand.
CTCACCCGGGGCCGCGCCAGCAACCACCAGGCGGATGGGCAGGTTGCTTTCCTCGGAGACGGTCTGCCGTGCCGGGCTGACGTTGAAGGCCGCGGCGCCTGGGGCGACCGTCACGCCCAGCGTCTGCTGCCGGCCTGCACTGTCCTGCACGACGACTTCGGACTGCGAGACGAGCAGGCCCTCGACGGTCAGCATGTCGCCGGCCAGTGTCAGCCGCAAGGCTTCTTGGGCACCGCCCACCGCCCGGTAGGGAGCCTGGCCGCCGGAGATGATGACCGGGGCGCGCTGCCCCGAATGCAGCGTCAGGCTCTCGACCGACAGACGCAGCGCGCCCACGTGACCGGTGACAGTGACGGGCACCTGGACCCGCCCGCTCAGGGCATCCACCACCGCGACCGTGGCGCTCCCGCCGGACACCCCCGTCACGCGGAACCGGTCCGGGGCCACCCTCTGCGCCTGCAGGACGCGGGTGTCGGAACTCTCCACCCGGTAGGGAGGCGTGCCGTCGTGGATCTCGAAGGTGCGCGCCTCCCCGTCGCCTACGCCAATCACCAGATCTGCCGGCGCCGTGGTCTTCAGCGCCCGCTGGTTGTCATTGCCGGCGGCCGTATCCCCTCCTCCGCCGCACCCGGCCAGCACTGCCGCCAGCGTCACGGCCAGGGCCGCAGCAAACATCCTGTAGGTCTTCATCAGCAACTCATCCCTGTTGTCATAAAAATCGGTTGTCAGCGTACGGGGCCGCGGTCGGAGATCACCCTGGGGGTGATGAAGACCAGCAGCTCGCGCTTGTCCGTGTCCCGGGTCCGCTTCTTGAACAGATTGCCCACCACCGGCACGTCGCCCAACAGCGGGATTTTGTCCTCTTGCTGGTTCTCCTCCATCGTGAAGATGCCGCCGATGACCACGGTGCCGCCGTTTTCCACCAGAACCTGGGTCTTGACGTGCTTGGTGTCGATGGCCACTCCCTGGCCGGTGTCCTCGCCGCGGCTGTCCTTGTTCACGTCCAGGTCCAGGATGATGCTGCCCTCGGGCGTGATCTGCGGCGTCACCTCCAGCTTCAGCACCGCCTTCTTGAAGGCGATGGTGGTGGCGCCGTTGGGCGCGGTGACCGAGTACGGATACTCGGTGCCCTGCTCGATCAGGGCCTTGGTCTGGTCGGCGGTGATCAGGCGCGGGTTGGAGACGATGCGGCCCTGCCGGTCCGCCTCCATGGCCGACAGCTCCAGTGACAGGAAACGGCTGGCCGAGGGGTTGAAGATGGAAAGCGCGAACGAGCCGAAGGAGGTGGCGTTGCTGCCTAGCGTGGCGGGCAGGTTGACGAAGGTGCCCCCCAGGTTCTGTTCGCCGCCCAAGCCGGTGGCCCCCGTGGCGTTGCCGTAGTTCGTGCCCAGAGCGACGCGGTTGCCCCCGCCCACGCTCCAGCCGCCCTGGCTGCCGCGCTGCGCGCCCAGATCGCCCCCGCCCAGGCGCACGCCCAGGGCGCGCCCGAAGCTGTCCCGCGCCTCCACGATGCGCGCCTCGATCATGACCTGGCGCACCGGCACGTCCAGCGTCAGCAGCAGGGCGCGCACTTCCTCGAGCTTGGCCGGCGTGTCGGTGACGAAGAGCTGGTTGGTGCGCGGCTCGGCGATGGCGCTGCCGCGCTCGGACAGGAAGCGCGCGCCGGCGCTGCCACCCGGGCTGCGGGTGGCGCCGCCGCCCACCGTGCCCGAGGTGGCCGTGAGCTGGGTGACGATCTCCGCGGCCTTGGCGTAGTTGAGCTGGAAGCCCTGCGTGCGCAGCGGCTCGAGCCTCTGGATGGCGTGTACGGCCTCGTAGTCGCGGCGGATGCGCTCGTCGATCTCGTCCTTGGGGGCGATCCACAGGACCGTGCCTGCCTTGCGCATGCCCAGGCCCTTGGCGTCCAGGATGATCTGCAGCGCCTGGTCCCAGGGCACGTCCTTCAGCCGCAGGGTCAGCGTGCCGGTGACGGTGTCGGAGGCGACGATGTTGAAGTTGGTGAAGTCGGCGATCACCTGCAGCAGCGCGCGCACGTCGATGTTCTGGAAGTTGAGCGACAGCTTCTCGCCGGTGTAGTGCGGCCCCTGCACCAGGGCGCCGGACTCGGCCTTGCGCGGGCGCACCTCCAGCACGAACTGGCGCTGGCCCTGGTAGGCGCTGTATTCCCAGTCGCCCGCCGATTCGACCGCGATGCGCACGCGATCGCCCTGCTGCGTGGCGGCGATGGTCTGCACGGGCGTGCCGAAGTCGGTCACGTCCAGCCGCCGGCGCAGCCCCTCGGGCAGCGAGGAGCGCAGCAGCTCCACCACCAGCGTCTGTCCCTGGGGCTGCACGTCCACGGCGACCTGGCTGCTGGCCAGGCCCACGACCACCTGGCCGGCGCCGTCGGCGGTGCGGCGAAAGTCCAGGTCCGCCACGGGCGGCGCGTCGCTGGCCGGCTCCTGCCCGAGCAGGCGCGCGGCCCCGGCAGGCAAGGCCGACGGGGCGGGTGCCGCGCCGGCCGCCGCCGGCGGCGCCGGCTCCAGCAGCACCAGCAGCGCGCGGCCGTCCAGACGCAGCTCGTAGGGGGCGGCCTGCTTGAGCTCCAGCACCAGCCGCGTGCGTTCGGGGGTCTGCACCACATGGGCGGATTTCAGGTTGCCCTGGTTGACCTCGACCAGCGAGCGGCCAGTGGCGTTGTCCACCCCCGGCAGATCGAGCGCGATGCGCGCCGGGCTGTGCGTGACGAAGCCCGCGGGCAGCGCCTGCAGCGGCTCGGACAGCTCGACGCGCAGCACCTCGGCCCCCGCCTGCATGAAGCCGGTGATGGCCTCGATGGCGGTCCGCGCCTGCGCAGGCGGCGCGCCCAGCAGCGCCGCCAGCAGCAGCCCCAGCGCGGCCAGCCAGCCAGCCCAGCCGCGCGCGCACCGCCCTCCCCCGTGCTCCATGGTCATGGTTTCTCTCCTGCCGCATCCTGCAGCTGCAGCGTCGTCACCTTCTCCAGCCAGTCGCCGCCGACATCCTGGATGAGTTCGCGCAGTTGCACCGCAGCATCGCTGATGGCGATGATCTTTCCGTAGTTCTGGCCCATGTGGTCACCCACGCGGACCTGGTAGAGCAGCCGGTCCACGGCGATCAGGGCCGTGGGCACGCCTTCTTTTTTCAGGCTGCCGACCATTTTCAGCGCGTCGAGCGGGTAGGCCTCCAAGGGCTCGCGGGGCCGCGCCAGCTCGGGCGCGATGAGCAGGGCGCGCGCCGAAGCGGGGCTGTCGCGATGCAACGCCTGGGTCAGCCGCTGGGCGGCGAACGGATCGGCGCCGGCCGCGCCCAGGTAGTCCTGCGGCGCGAAGGGCACGGGCTCGGCCACCGGCAGGGCGCGCGGCTGCGTGCTGGCGCGCAGCCCGACCATCCACTGCCGCAGGTCCTCGTCGCCGCTGGCGCCGCAGCCGGCCAGCGCCGCCGCCAGGCAGGCAGCCAGCAGGGCGGGCCAGCGCGCGGCGCGGGGGCGCTCCAGCGTCATTTCTTCGCCTCCGCCTTCTTCCTGGCTTCGCGCTGCGCCTGGATCTCCTCGCTGTCGAGGTAGCGGAAGGTGCGCGCCGTCGCCTCCATGGTCAGGGCGCCGCTGCCGGGCTCCTTACCTGCCGGCGTGAGCACGATGTCGTTGAGCGTGACGATGCGTGAGAGGTGCGCCACGTCGGCCGCGAAGGCGCCGATGTCGTGGTAGCGGCCCACCACGCGGATGGCGATGGGCAGCTCGGCGTAGTAGTCCCGGACCACCATCTGCCCGGGGCGGAACAGCTCGAACTGCAGGCTGCGCTCCAGCCCGACCTGGTTGATGTCCGACAGCAGCGCGGACATCTCGGCCTTGCTCGGCAGCTGCCGCTCCAGCCGCGTGACGTGCTGCAGCACCTGGGTGCGCTGCTCCTTGAGGACCTGCAGGCTGACGGCCTTGCGCAGCTTGCGCTGGTAGTCCGCGCGCAGCTGCTGTTCGGCCTGGCGCGCGGCTGCCAGCTCGTCCTCGTATTCCGACAGCCGGGCAAACCACAGCAGCGCCGGCACCGCCGCGGCGATGAGCAGGCACAGCAGCACCCTCGGGGCCAGCGGCCACTCCGCGGGCTCGCGCAGGTCCAGCCCGCGAAACTGCCCGACCAGGGGCTGCCACCACGGCTGCGGCTCTGCCTCCAGGGGTCTGCGACTGGCCATGCTCAGGCTCCGGGCGTGCGCTTGCGCGCATCCGGCGCCGCGCCGTCCTGCGGCGCGTCGCCCCGCACCAGATGGAAGCGCAGGCTGAACGAGGCCACGCGGCGCTGGTCGCGCGGGCCCAGGGCAACGGTGGCGGCGACGATCTCCATCAGCTCCGGACGCGCGATCCAGGGCGCCGCGCCGGCCAGGTTGCGCAGCAGCTGCGAGATGCGCTCGTTGGACTGCGCCATGCCCTGCAGGGTGACGACCTCGCCGGCCTGCCTGAGGCTGGTGAGATAGACGCCGTCGGGCAGCTGCCGCACCAGTTCATTGAGCAGGTGCACGGGCAGGTTGCGGTCGCCCTGCAGCCCTTCCACAGCCTTCTGGCGGGCCTGCAGGGCGCCGATCTCCTCCTCCAGCGTGGCAATCTCCTTGATCTGCTGCTCCAGCGACTGGATCTCCGTGCGCAACAGGCCGTTGCGCTCCTGCTGCTCGGCGATGCGCGCCTGCAGCGACGCGTAGATCAGCGCGGCCAGCGCGAACCCGGCCAGCACCGCCACCAGCATGACCCGGTTGAAGGCCTGGCGCCGGCGCCGGCGCTCCATCTCGCGGTGCGGCAGCAGGTTGATCAGGATCACCGCAGGAACCTCCGCAGGGCCAGGCCGCAGGAGGTCAGATAGGACGGCGCCTCGCGCGCCAGCCGCGCGGGGCGCACGGCGGCGCCCACCAGCATGCGCTCGAACGGGTTGGCGACCAGGCAGGCGAAGCCCGTGTTGTGCTCGATCTGCGCGGCCAGGCCCGGCAGCGTGGCGCTGCCGCCGGCCAACAGGATGCAGTCCACCTGGTGGTAGGACGTGCTGGTGAAGAAAAACTGCAGCGCCCGCCCCAGCTCCTGCGCCAGGCTCTGCACGAAGGGCTGCAGCACGGCGGCGGCGTAGTCTTCGGGCAGCTCTCCGCTGCGCTTCCTGCGCTCGGCCTCCTCGGGCGTGAGGCCGTACTGGCGCACGATGAGCTGGGTGAGCTGCGCTCCGCCGAAGGCTTGGTCGCGCTCGTACAGCACGTCGTCGCTGCGGATGATCTGCAGGCTGGTGGCGAGCGCCCCGACCTCGAACAGCGCCACCACCGCATCGGCGCCGCGGTTGGGCAGGGTCTCGATGAGCCGGGTCGCGGCCAGGCGCGCGGCGTGCGACTCGATGTCCACGATCACGGCCCGCAGCCCCGCCGCCTCGGCCACGGCCTCGCGGTCCTGCACCTTGTCGCGGCGCGATGCAGCGATCAGCACCTCCACGTCGCCCGGGGCGTTGCGCGCCGGGCCGACCACGCAGAAATCCAGGCTCACCTCGTCGAGCGAGAAGGGAACGTACTGGCTGGCCGCCGACTCCGCCTGCACCTGCAGTTCCTGCTCGTCCATGTCGCCCGGCAGGCTGATGCGCTTGGTGATCACGGTGGAGGGGGGCAGCGCCAGCGCCACGTCGCGCGTGCGGGTGCCGCTGATCTTGACGGCGCGGCGCAGCACCTCGGCCACCTCGTCGAACCTCTCGATGCTGCCGTCGGTCACGCAGCCGCGCTCGAGCTGCTCGATGGCACAGCGCTCGAGCACCAGCGCACCCGCATCGTCGCGCCCGAGCTCCACCAGCTTGATGCTGGAGGGGCTGATGTCCACCCCCAGCAGGGGCGCGGGTTGGCGTCGAGGCAGCAGTCGCATCGCGGTCCAGGATCTCCCGTTGTCCGGTCTTGCCTGGCGCTGCAGAGCGCGCCAGCGCGTTTTGATCGATGCTATCAGCAAGCCCGCACGCCCACCAAGGTTGTACGCCCGTAGCCGTCGCCAGCGGGGCAGTTTTTATAATGCCCGGTTCCCCGCCGGCCCAGTTTCATGACGTCTTCCGATCCCAAACCCAACCAACCGACACCCCGTCCGTCCAAGCCCGCGCCCGGCATGCCGCGCTGGCTGCGCTGGCCCCTTCTCGCCCTGGCATGGCTGGCCGGCCTGGGGGTGGCGGCAGCCCTGGGGCTGGTGCTGGCGGTGGGGCTGGGACTGGCCGTGGCTTACCCCAATCTGCCCGACATCTCCGAGCTGGCCGACTACCGGCCCAAACTGCCGCTGCGCGTCTATTCCACGGAAGGGGCGCTGCTGGGCGAGTTTGGCGAGGAGCGGCGCAATCTGACCCCCATCGAGGAGATTCCGCCCGTCATGACGCAGGCGGTGCTGGCGATCGAGGACGCGCGCTTCTTCCAGCATGGCGGCGTGGACTACAAGGGCGTGCTGCGCGCGGCGCTGGCCAACCTGGGGCGCGTCAAGAGCCAGGGCGCCTCCACCATCACCATGCAGGTGGCGCGCAACGTCTATCTTTCGTCTGAAAAAACCTTCACGCGAAAGATTTACGAAATATTGCTCACCTTCAAGCTCGAGCACCTGCTGAGCAAGAACCAGATCCTCGAGATCTACATGAACCAGATTTATCTGGGCAACCGGGCCTATGGTTTTGCCGCTGCGGCCGAGACCTATTTCGGCAAGCCGCTCAAGTCGCTGACCATCGCCGAGGCGGCCATGCTGGCGGGCCTGCCCAAGGCGCCGTCGGCCTACAACCCCATCAGCAACCCCAAGCGCGCCCGCATGCGCCAGCTGCACATCATCGACCGCATGCAGGAAAACGGCTTCATCACCGCCGCCGAGGCCGCGGCCGCCAAGGAGGAGCCCATCCGCCTGCGCTCGCCCAGCAGCAGCAACACCCGCGTGCACGCCGAGTACGTGGCCGAGATGGCGCGCCAGCTGATCTTTGCGCAGTACGGCGCCGAGGCCTACACGCGCGGCCTGAACGTCTACACCACGCTGAACGCCGGCGAGCAGGAGACCGCCTACCACGCGCTGCGCCAGGGCATCATGGATTACGAGCGGCGCCAGCACTACCGCGGCCCCGAGCGCTTCGTGGCCCTGCCCGCCTCGGATGCCGAGGCCGAGGACGTCATCGACGACGCGCTGGCCAGCCACCCCGACAACGGCGACGTGCTGGCCGCCGTGGTGCTGGAGGCCAACGCCCGCAAGATCGTGGCCGCGCGCGCCGACGGCGAGAAGCTAGAGATCACCGGAGAGGGCCTCAAGCCCGCGCAGTCCGGCCTGTCCGACAAGGCGCCGCCCAACATCCGGCTGCGCCGCGGCGCCGTGATCCGCGTGGTGCAGACGCCGAAAAAGACCTGGGAGATCACCCAGCTGCCCGAGGTCGAGGGGGCGTTCGTCGCCATCGACCCGCGCTCGGGCGCCATCCGCGCCCTGGTGGGGGGTTTTGACTTCGACAAGAACAAGTTCAACCACGTCACCCAGGCCTGGCGCCAGCCGGGCTCGGCCTTCAAGCCCTTCATCTACTCGGCTGCCCTGGAAAAGGGCTTCACCCCGGCCACCGTCATCAATGACGCGCCGCTGTTCTTCAGCGCCGGAGTCACCGGTGGCCAGCCCTGGGAGCCCAAGAACTACGACGGCCGCTACGACGGCCCCATGACCATGCGCGCGGGCCTGGCGCGCTCGAAGAACCTGGTGTCCATCCGCGTGCTGCAGGCCGTGGGGCCGAAGGCGGCGCAGCAGTGGGTGGCGCGCTTCGGCTTCGACGCCGAGAAACACCCCGCCTACCTGCCCATGGCGCTGGGCGCGGGCTCGGTCACGCCCATGCAGATGGCCACCGGCTACTCGGTCTTCGCCAACGGCGGCTACCGCGTCAACCCCTATCTGATCGCCCGCGTGACGGACCACAAGGGCCGCATCCTGTCGAACTTCCAGCCGCCGCCGGTCGAGCAGAACCCGCGCGCCATCGACGCGCGCAACGCCTTCATCATGGACAGCCTGCTGCAGGAGGTCACCCGCTCGGGCACGGCGGCGCGCGCCCAGTCCATGCTCAAGCGCCCCGACCTGTACGGCAAGACCGGCACCACCAACGACGCGGTGGACGCCTGGTTCGCGGGCTTTCAGCCGACCATCACGGCCGTGTCCTGGATCGGCTATGACACGCCGCGCAACCTGGGCAGCCGCGAGACCGGCGGCGGCCTGTCCCTGCCGATCTGGATCAACTTCATGGACAAGGCGCTCAAGGGCGTGCCCGTGGCCGAGCCCACCGTGCCGGCCGGCGTGGTCAACGTGAGCGGTGAGTGGTACTACGAGGAATACGCGCGCGGCGGCGGCGTCTCCGCCGTGGGCCTGGAGGCGTCGGCGCCCTCGGAGGACGCGCCGCCCGCCTCGGCCGTCACGCCCCCACCGCCGCCCCCGGCCGAGGAGCGCAACCGCATCCTCGACCTGTTTCGCAACTGACGCGGAAGCGGGGGGCGGCCGTGGCCGCCCCGGCCGTCAGGCCCCGGCGAAGACCAGCGGCTGGCCGGCCTGGACGCTGGCATCGCGCGACAGGGCAGCGAAGAATTCCTCGCCCGAGCGCGTGTCCAGCCAGCGGCCGCCGTCGAAACGGTAGTGGTAGCCGCCCGAGCGCGCGGCCATCCAGACCTCATGCAGCGGCCTTTGCAGATTGATGATGATCTGGCTGCGGTCGGCGAAGGTCAGGGTGACCATGCCGCCGCTGCGCTGGCTGTCCAGGTCGCAGTCGGTCTCGTCGTTGATGCGGTCGCAGCCGCCCTCCACTGCCCGCAGCAGGGCCTCGGCGCGGTCCATGAATTCAAGATCAGTCATCACTACAATCGCTCGATGGTCACAAGCCGCCGGATTCTAGGCAAGATGTGCATGGCCCCTGTGCCGGGCGTGCATCGCAGGCCCGCACGTCTTGCGGCCATCCTCACCGCCCTGGCGGCGCTGTCTGCCCTGGCCGGCTGCGGCCAGAGCGGCCCACTGTACCTGCCCACCGAGCCCGCCGCCGCCCAGCGTGCCAGCCTGCCGCAGACGCTGCGCCCGGGCCCGGCCACGCGCACGGCGCCCCAGGCGGCGCCCGCCCCTTCTGCCTCTCCCCGTCCATGATCCCCTCCCCCCTGCCCGGCCAGCCCCAGCTGCATTACCGCGACCATTCGCTGTACCTGGAGGGCTGCCGCCTGTCCGACCTGGCGCGCGAGCACGCCACGCCGCTGTACGTCTATTCCCGCGCCGCCATGCTGGAGGCGCTGGCCGCCTACCAGCGCGGCTTTGCCGGCCGGCAGGTGCAGATCTGCTACGCCATGAAGGCCAACTCCTCGCTGGCGGTGCTGGAGCTGTTCGCCTCCCAGGGCTGCGGCTTCGACATCGTCTCGGGCGGCGAACTCGAGCGCGTGCTGGCCGCCGGGGGCGATCCGGCGCGCGTCATCTTCTCGGGCGTGGGCAAGACCCGCGCCGAGATGCGCCAGGCCCTGCACGCCGGCATCCAGTGCTTCAACGTCGAGAGCGAAGCCGAGCTGCAGGTGCTGCACGAGGTGGCCAGCGGCATGGGCGTGCGCGCGCCGGTCAGCATCCGCGTCAACCCCGACGTCGATGCGCGCACCCATCCCTACATCTCCACCGGCCTGAAGGGCAACAAGTTCGGCGTGGCCCACGACCGCACCCTGGCGATTTACCAGCACGCGGCGTCGCTGTCCGGGCTGCGCGTGGTCGGCATCGACTGCCACATCGGCTCGCAGATCACCCAGGAAGCGCCCTACCTGGACGCCATGGACCGCATGCTCGACCTGGTCGAGGCCATCGAGGCGGCGGGCATTCCCATCGGCCACCTGGACTTCGGCGGCGGCCTGGGCATCGACTACAACGGCGACACCCCCCCGGCGGCCGATGCCCTGTGGGCCAAGCTGCTGGCCCGGCTGGACGAGCGTGGCCACGGCGAGCGGGCGCTGATGATCGAGCCCGGGCGCTCGCTGGTGGGCAATGCCGGCGTCTGCCTGACCGAGGTGCTCTACCTCAAGCCCGGCGAGCACAAGAACTTCTGCATCGTCGATGCCGCCATGAACGACCTGCCGCGCCCGGCCATGTACCAGGCCTGGCACGCCATCGTGCCACTGGAGCAGGCGAGCACCGGGCCCGAGCGCCAGGCCAGCGTCTATGACGTGGTCGGCCCGATCTGCGAAAGCGGCGACTGGCTGGGGCGCGACCGGGCGCTGGCCGTGGCGCCGGGCGAGCACCTGGCCGTGCTGTCGGCCGGAGCGTACTGCGCCAGCATGGGCAGCACCTACAACAGCCGCCCGCGCCCGGCCGAGGTGCTGGTCGATGGCGACCAGGCCCACCTGGTCCGCGCGCGCGAGAGCGTGGGCGACCTGTTCCGGCACGAGCGACTGCTGGGCGCGGGGCGCTGAACCCGGGCGTTGCCAGGTTTCAAGCAAAAAAGGGCGCCAGTCGGCGCCCTTTCTCGATTTTCAGCTATGATTTTTGATGCGCACCGCGGCGCCGCAGCAGGGGCCGGGCCAGGAGCAGCGCCGCCACGAGGGCGATGTACAGCCAGACCTCGGCAAAGTCGTTCTTGCCCGCGCGCATCCACCAGAAATGCAGCAGCGCCAGGGCCGCGATCAGGTAGACGCTGCGGTGCAGGCGCTGCCAGCGGCGCCCGCCGAGCCAGCGCATGGCGCGGTTGAACGAGGTGGCCGCCAGCGCCAGCAGCAGGGCGAACGCGCCCATGCCGACCAGGATGAAGGGCCGCCGGGCCACGTCGCGTGCGATCTCGCCAGCCTCCAGCCCCATGTCGAAGCCGGCGTAGGCCAGCAGATGCAGGAGCGCGTAGAAGAAGGTGAACAGCCCCAGCATGCGCCGCAGCCGCGCCAGCGCCGGCACCCGCAGCGCCAGGCGCAGCGGCGTGACGGCCAGCGTCAGGCACAGAAAGCGCAGCGTCCAGTCGCCCAGGGCACGGATCAGCGCCTCGGCCGGGTTGGCGCCCAGGCGGTCGGCGGCGGCGCCCCAGACCAGCCAGGCCAGCGGCAGCAGGCACAGCACGAAGACCCCGAGTCGCACCCCGGGTGCCAGCAGCCACTGCCCGCGTGGCGCCGCCCTGCCCTGGCCCGCAGGCACCGCCATCAGTAAAACTTCTTCAGGTCCATGCCGGCGTAGAGTGGGCCGACCTGCCCCTCGTAGCCGTTGAACGGCAAGGTCTTGCGCTTTTTGGCAAACAGCCCGTCCTCGCCGATGCGCCGCTCGGTGGCCTGGCTCCAGCGCGGGTGCGGCACGTCGGGGTTCACGTTGGAATAGAAGCCGTATTCGTTCTTCGCGGTCTTGTTCCAGGCAGTGGCCGGCTCATGCTCGACGAAGCGGATCTTCACCAGGCTCTTGGCGCTCTTGAAGCCGTACTTCCAGGGTACGACCAGACGCACCGGCGCGCCGTTTTGCGGCGGCAGGACCTCGCCGTACATGCCAAAGGCCAGCAGGGTGAGCGGGTGCAGGGCCTCGTCCAGGCGCAGGCCCTCGGTGTAGGGCCAGTCGAGGATGCGCGAATTCACGCCCGGCATGGCAGCCTTGTCGGCCAGGGTCACGAACTCGACATACTTGGCGCTGCCCTGCGGCTCGACGCGGCGGATCAGCTCGGCCAGCGAATAGCCCGCCCACGGGATGACCATGGACCACCCCTCGACGCAGCGCAGCCGGTAGATGCGCTCTTCCTGCGCCGAGAGCTTCAGGAGCTCGTCGATGTCGAAGGTGCGCGGCTTGTGGACCAGGCCCTCGACCGTCACCGTCCAGGGCCGGGTCTTGAGCGTGCCGGCGTTCCGGGCCGGGTCGCCCTTGCCGCTGCCGAATTCATAGAAGTTGTTGTAGCTGGTGGCGTCCTGGTAGCTGGTGACCTTCTCCATGGTCACCCCGCCGGCCAGGGCGCTGCGCCGCGCGGGCAGCGTCGGCTGGCGGCCGGGCGGCGGGTACAACGCCTCCTCGGCCAGGGCGGCGCGTCCGGCCCAGCTGGCCAGGGCTGCCCCAGCCGCGCCGCCGGCCAGCTGGCGCAGCAGGGCGCGGCGGCCCGTGTAGGCGGCGCGAGGCGTGATCTCACTCGGGAAGGGGTGCAGAAAACCGTTGTCGCGCGGGCGAATCAGCATGGCAGGCTCCAGGGGCAGGTCAGGCGCCCAGTCTGCCGCAGGCCGCCCGCCCCTTGCGGGTGCAGGGGCGGCTTGCTCTGATTTTGGTAGCTGCAAGCCGGCGCCTGTGCTGCGTTTACGGCATAAAACAGCCGCAAATGACAGCGCATCAACGGCACACAGCTAGCAATTTCATAGCGTACCGTAGCTGTGCAGCCCCGACAGGAACATGTTCACGCCCAGGAAGGCGAACGTCGTCACCGCCAGGCCGGTCAGCGCCCACCAGGCCGACAGGGTGCCGCGCAGGCCCTTCATGAGGCGCATGTGCAGCCAGGCGGCGTAGTTCAGCCAGACGATCAGCGCCCAGGTCTCCTTGGGGTCCCAGCTCCAGTAGCCGCCCCAGGCCTCGGCCGCCCACAGCGCGCCCAGCACGGTGGCGATGGTGAAGAAGGCAAAGCCCACGGCGATGGACTTGTACATGACGTCGTCCAGCACTTCGAGCGCCGGCAGCTGCGCGGCGATGCGCCGGCGCGCCATCAGGATGCCGCCGACGATCAGCGCCGAGATGCCGAAATAGACCATCCAGTAGCTGCTGCCGCCGGCAGCCGCGTCCTGGCGGAAGGCCAGCGGCTCGAAGCACAGCACGATGCCCAGCAGCCACAGCGGCGCGAGCTTGTACCAGCGCGTCTCGCTGGCCTGCTGCTTGATGAGATACGCGAAGGCCACCATGGCCGCCAGCGCGAAGGTGCCGTAGCCGATGAAGTTGGCCGGCACGTGCAGCTTCATCCACCAGCTCTTGAG
>NZ_DAMCAM010000043.1:0-25503 GCF_032059615.1 Melaminivora sp.
TGGTCATCAGCCACGACCGCTGGTTCCTGGACCGCATCGCCACGCACATCCTGGCCGCCGAGGGCGACAGCCAGTGGGTGTACTTCGACGGCAACTACCAGGAGTACGAGGCCGACAAAAAGAAGCGCCTGGGCGACGAGGGCGCGGCGCCGAAGCGCATGCGCTACAAGGCGCTCAAGTAAGCGGCGGGGACGGCAGGCCCGGGGGCGGGCCTGCAGCACCTCTCAGGGGCTTCCCGAAAAACAGCCGGAAACCCGCACCAATAAAGGACAGTTTGCTATTTAAAACGTAGCTAATTGTCTTTTTTCTTTGTGGCAGGTGCTTCCGGCTGCCCGGCTGCCCGGCGGGTGGCGGGTGGCGGGTCGGCAGGTTCAGGCCGTGCGCGCCAGGTCGCCCCAGGCGGGCAGCGGCGGGGCACCGTCCCGCGTGTCCACGGCGCGTGCGGCCAGCACGGCGCGTACGGTGGCGCGTGCCACCGCCTCGGCCGCCATGGCGGCCAGCACCATCATTCCCGGGTGGCTGGCGGCCTGGCCGGTGGCCAGGGCAAACAGCGTGTCGCCGTCGAGCATGGTGTGCACCGGGTTGATGCTGCGCGCCAGCCCGTCGTGCCCGGCCATGGCCAAGCGCTGGGCCTGGGCCTTGGTCAGCTGCGCGTCGGTGGCGATCACGCCGATGGTGGTGTTGGTGCCGGCCAGCAACGGGTGCGGCGGCTCGCCGCGCAGCAGGCTGCGGCGGATGTCGCGCAGCGTGCGGCCGTCGGCGCCCAGCGCGCCGGCCAGCGGCAGGCCGGTGTCGGGGTCCACCACGTCGCCCACGGCGTTGCAGGCGATGATGGCGCCGACGGTGGCCCCGTCCACGCGCACCGAGGCGGTGCCGATGCCGCCCTTCATGGCGTACTCGGGCCCGAAGAGCTTGCCTACGGTGGCGCCCGCGCCGGCGCCCACGCTGCCCTCGTCGGGCGGCTGGCTGCTGGCGGCGGCGCACGCCGCATGGCCGGCCGCGGCGTCGGGGCGGATGCGCGCGTCGCCCACCATCAGGTCGAACAGCACGGCTGCGGGCACGATGGGCAGGCGGCCCACGCCCACGTCCAGGCCGACGCCTTGCTCCTCCAGCCAGCGCACGGCGCCCGTGGCGGCGTCCAGCCCCCAGGCGCTGCCGCCGGCCAGCACGATGGCGTGCACCGCGTTGACCAGGTTGCAGGGCGCGAGCAGGTCGGTCTCGCGCGTGCCCGGCGCGGCGCCGCGCACGTCCACCGCGGCCACCGCGCCCTGGCGTGCCAGGATCACGGTGCAGCCCGTGGGGCGGCGCGTGTCCGTGTAGTGGCCGACTTCGATGCCGGCAACATCGGTGATGGCGCCGGCGGGACTCTGGAGGGAATGACGGTGCTGCATGGCGGGCGATTATGGCCGTGCGCCCGCCCGCCAGGGCGCCCTTTCAGCTCAGCGGTAGCTGGTGAAAACGCGCGTCGAGACGTCGCTGTTCATCAGGTTCCTGGTGACCAGCAGCACGTCGTAGGGGTCCTTGCGGCCCTTGTATTCCGGCCCATCCATGCCGGGACTGCCCACGGGCATGCCAGGCACCACGATGCCCAGGGCCTTGGGCTTTTGCGCGAGCAGCTTCTTCACGTCATCGGCCGGCACGTGGCCTTCGAGCAGGTAGCCGCCGACCAGCGCCGTGTGGCACGAGCCCAGGCGCTGGGGCAGGCCCAGCCGGGCGCGCACGGCCGTGTTGCCGCTGTCGTGCACGGTGACGGCGAAACCGGCCTGCTCCATCAGCACGATCCAGTCCTTGCAGCAGCCGCAGTTGGGGTCCTTCCAGACCTCCATGGCAGGCAGGGATGCGGGGGGTGTGGCCAGCGCGGGCACGGCGCCTGCGGCAAGCAGTGTGGCGCCCAGGGCGAGGCAGTGGCGGCGGGAAAGCGGGGTGTTCATGACAGGACTCCAGGATGGGCAAAGGGTAGGGCGGGGATCAGGGAGCGACGGTGAAGGTGCCGCGCATGCCCGCCTCGTAATGGCCGGCAACCAGGCAGGCGAAGTCGAAGGTGCCCGCCCGGTTGAAGCGCCAGGGCAGGTCGCCCGCCTCGCCCGGCGCCACGTGGGCCATGTGCGGCGCGGCGTGCTCCATGCCGGGGCGCTCGCGCATCATGTCGGCGTGCTTCTGCAGCGTCTCGGGGGTGCCCAGCACCATCTCGTGCAGCAGCCGGCCGCGGTTTTCCACGCGCAGGCGCACGGTCTCGCCCTGGCGCACCGAGAAGTGCGCGGGAGAAAAGCGCATGTCGTCGGTCATGGCCACGGTGATGGTCCGGGTGGCCTCGGCCGATTGGCCGGCTATGCCCCAGGGCAGTTGCACGGCCGGGGCCGGCGTGGCGGCCGAGTGGCCGGTATCGCCATGGGCAAAAGCGGCGCCGGTGCTTGCCAGCAGAGCGCAGGCAGCTATCGATTTGAATTTTTTCATGTGGGGGAATACGGTGCGTGACGACGGGCCTCTCGCGGCGCCAGGCGGGCGCGGGGGCGACGAAAGCGCGCAGCGGCCCACGGCGACGGGTGCTGCACGCGGCGGGAGCCGGACGTCAGGCGATGGGCGGGCGGATGGCGCGCGCGGCGGGTGCGCTGGCAAAGCGCGCGCCGGGGCCGGTGTCGCGCCGGGCGGTGTCGGCCTGGGCGGTGGGCAGCGCGGCCGGCAGCGCGCAGGGCGCGGGGTGGCACATGCCGCAGGCAGCGCAGTGCCCGGCCGCGTGCTGATCGCTTGCGCAGCCGGGACCCGCGCGCTCGTCCGCGCAGGCGGGCGTGGCTTCGGGTGCCCGCTGGTCCTCATGGATAGCGGCGGTGTGCCCGGCCACGGCCACGGCTACCGCCATGGCTGCCACCGGGAGCGGCTGCTCCATCGCCATGGCGCCGCCCGCCAGCCCGCGCAGGGCCAGCAGCAGGGCGACGAGGAGGAAGGCGAAGCGCCGCAGCATGATGGGTTGATGATAAGCAGTCGCGCCGACAAGTTCCTGCCCGCAGGGGCCGGCGTGGCGCACTCAGGCCGCGAGGTAACGGCCGGGCCTGTGGTTCATCGCCAGCACCAGGTTGAGCACGATGGCGCCCAGGATGGACCACAGCACGCGCCCGGGCTCCACGGTGGCCAGGGCGGCTGCGACGATGCAGCAGTCCACGGCCATCTGCACCTTGCCGGCGCGCCAGCCGCGCGTCTGCTGCAGGTGCAGCGCCAGGATGCCTACCCCGCCCAGGCTGCAGCGGTGGCGAAACAGCACGAGAAAGCCCATGCCCATGATCAGCCCGCCCGTCACCGCGGCATAGGCGGGTTGCAGCTGGTCGATGTGCAGCAGCCGGGGCTGCAGGTCGGTCAGCACCGACAGCAGCGCCACCGCGGCAAACGTCTTGAGCGTGAAGGCCAGCCCCAGGCGACGCAGCGCCAGCCAGTAAAAGGGCAGGTTCAGGAGGAAGAACAGCTTGCCCAGGCCCACGCCGGTGGCGTAGTGCAGCACGAAGGCCAGGCCCGCCATGCCGCCGGTGAGCAGGCCCGCGCTGGCCAGGAAGGCGATCCCCACCGAGATCAGGACCACGCCCACGGCCATCGCCACCCCGTCTTCGAGGCGGCTGTGGGCAGGGACGGCGAGGGGCGCGGCGGCGGTGGGCGAGGTCATGGCGCAGGGACGAAGCGGGTTGGGGATTGCAGCACGGGGCCGCCGGGTGGGCCTTGCCCTGGATCAAGGGCGTTCAGGGCGCCACGGCCGCCATGGCGTCGGTGATGCAGGCACGCACCGCTGCGCTGGGCACCATGGTCCGGAAGGCCGGCACCAGGGCCCGCCCCGTGTTGCCCTGGGGAATGCGGCGCACCACGTGCCCGAATACGGCATAGCCCAGCTGTCGCCACTGCCCCTGCACCTCGTGCTCGTCCCTGAGTTCCCGGGCGAAGGCCAGCATGCGCCGGTGCGCGCGCCAGTGCAGCGCCAGGCGGCTCTGGCCAATGACGTGGGCTGCCTCCAGGTACAGCCAGCGCTCGCGCGGTGGACGTCCGGCACTGGCCTCGAAGGCGGCCATCAGGTGATCGAAGGCCTGGCGCTGGCGTTCGCGGCCGGCCGGGTTGGCGGGGGTTTTCACATATTTGGTCACTTTGCATCTCCTCATCACGGCGCCGGGGTACCGGCCCCGCGGCGCAGGCGCAGGCCGTTGGCCACCACGGCCAGGCTCACGCCCATGTCGGCCAGCACGGCCATCCACATGGTGGCCTGGCCCGTCAGTGCCAGTGCGAAGAACACCGCCTTGACGCCCAGCGCCAGCACGATGTTCTGCCACAACACGCGGTGCGCGCGCCGGGCCAGCACCACGGTGTCGGGGATGCGGCGCAGGTCGTCGTTCATGAGCACCACGTCGGCCGTCTCCATGGCCATGCCGGTGCTGTGGGCGCCGCCCATGGCGAAACCCACGTCGGCGCGTGCGAGCGCCGGCGCATCGTTGATACCGTCGCCCGTCATGGCGGTGGGCCCGCGCGCGCGCTGCAGTTCGGCCAGGGCTTCGAGCTTGTCCTCGGGCAGCAGGCCGCCGCGGGCGTCGTCGATGCCGGCCTCGCGCGCCACTGCGGCCACGGTGGCGGGATTGTCGCCGCTCAGCACCACCGGCTGCACGCCCAGGGACTTGAGCTGCGCCACGGCGTCGGTGACGTGGGCGCGCAGCGGGTCGGCCACGGCAAAGAGCGCGTGCACGGCGGCGTCATCGGCCAGCAGCGTCACGCTGCGGCCCTGCAGCTCGTGCTCGGCCAGGGTCTGGACCAGGGCCTCGTCGGCCAGGCCGCGCTCGCGCACCAGGCGCAGGTTGCCCAGCGCCCAGCGGCGCCCGTCCATGTCGGCCTCGACGCCGCGCCCGGGCAGGGCGCGCACCTCCCGGGCGGCGGCCGGGTCGCCGGCCGGCAGGCCTGCGGCGATGGCACGCGAGACCGGGTGGTCCGAGCGGCTGGCCAGCTGCCAGGCCAGGGCGGCAGCGGCGCCGGCATCGCTGCCCCCCCAGGCCTGCCAGTGCACCAGCGTGGGGCTGCCGGTAGTCAGGGTGCCGGTCTTGTCCAGGGCGATGGCGGCCAGGCCCCGGGCCGTCTCCAGGGCACTGCCGCCCTTGATCAGGATGCCGCGGCGTGCCGCCGCGGTGAGCGCGCTGACCACGGTGACCGGGGTGGAGATGACCAGCGCGCAGGGGCAGGCGATGACCAGCAGCGCCAGCGCCTGGTAGGCCGACTGCGGCCACGTCCAGCCCAGCAGCAGCGGCGCCAGCGTGCCCAGCAGCAGCGCCGCCAGGAACACCAGCGGCGTGTAGACGGAGGCAAAGCGATCGACGAAGCGTTGTGTGGGCGCGCGGCTGGCCTGGGCTTCTTCCACCGCATGCACGATGCGCGCCAGCAGCGTGCCGGACGGCGCCGCCGTCACCTGCATGAACAGCTCGCCGTGCTGGTTGACGCTGCCGGCGTAGAGCAGGTCGCCCGGTTCCTTGTCGGCCAGCTGGCTCTCGCCCGTGATGGGCGCCTGGTTGACGGCGCTGGTGCCGCGCAGCACCGTGCCGTCCAGCGGCACGTGGGCGCCCGGGGCAATGCGCACGGCAGCGCCCAGCGGCACTTCGGCGGCGGGCATGCGCTGCGTGCCGCCATCGGCCTGCACCACGTCGGCGGTCTGAGGCGCCAGGTCCAGCAGGCCGCGGATGGCGTTGCGGGCACGGTCCATGGCGCCGTGCTCGATGCGCTCGGCCGCGACGTACAAGGCCATGACCATGGCCGCCTCGGGCCACTGCCCGATCAGCACCGCACCGGTGACGGCTACCGCCATCAGGGCGTTGATGCCCAGGCGCAGGCGCGCCAGGTCCTTCAGGCCCGCGCGATAGACGCCCAGGCCCGACAGGGCGATGGCCACCACCGCCAGCAGCAGGCCGGCCGTGTCCTGCTGCAGCCAGTGCGCCACCTCGGCGCCCGTGGCCAGCGCCAGCGCGGCGCCGATGCGCGTCCAGCCGGGCAACACGCCGTGGTCATGGTCGTGGCCGGCCTCGCCATGGTCGTGCCCGTGTTCGTGGCCGTGGTCGTGGCCGTCGTGGGCGCGCCGAGGCGCCGGCACGCAGCTGCCGCAGGCGTGGGCCGCCCGGGGCAGCGGGTGGACGGGGGACATGCTGGCATGCGAATGTTCTTGTGTCATGCCATGATTGGAAACCTTGAAGCCACTTCAATGTCAAGCATGTCCCAGCAAAGCCCCCGTCACCGCATCGGCGACGCCGCCCGCCTGTCGGGCGTGCCCGCGGCCACCATCCGTTACTACGAAAAGGAAGGCCTGCTGAGCAGCCAGACACGCGCGCACAACCGCTACCGGCTCTACAGCGACGCGGAGGTGCACCGCCTGCGCTTCGTGCGCCTGTGCCGGGCCATGGACATGTCGCTGGGCGAGGTGCGCGCGCTGCTGCAGATCGACGCGCGCGGCGCCCACGTCGAAGGCGCCGACCACGCCGCCTGCCAGACGCTGGACGAGCACCTGGAGCACGTGCGTACGCGCCTGGCCGAGCTGCAGGTGCTGGAGCATGAACTGCAGGCGCTGCGCGGGCGCTGCGACGGCACGGGCGGGCAGTGCCACGTGATCGAGGCCCTGCACCAGCGCGCCGATGCCGAGCCGCTGGAGCCGGGCGCCGGCCTCGCCACCGGCAAGCGCCACGTCTGAGGCCGTGGGCAGCGTCCAACCCGGCGGGTCCGGCCTGCCGTTGCTATTTTTTACATAGCTGACTCTCCAGGCGCTGCAACGGCTCAGCCCCTGTTTGGCCTGAAACCCCTGGTCACCTCGCTATGATCGCGCCATGAGCCCAGCCAGCCATGCCGCCGCCTTGCTGCCCGACCGCCTGTGGCGCACCGTGCAGCGCTGGACCGTCGCCTGGGGGCGCATCTTCTACCTGGGCGCGGTGGTGCTGGTGCTGACGCTCTCGCCGTCGAGCTATTCGCGCGGCACGCGCTGGCGCCTGGCGCGGCACATGTACCAGAACACGGCGCCCATCCTGCTGGGTTTCACGGTGCTGGCGGCCCTGTTGTCGCTGGTCATCACGCGCATCGTGGTGGTGACGGCCTGGAGCTACGGCCTGTCGCGCTACGCGCTGGAGATGGTCATCCGCGTGCTGGTGCTGGAGCTGATCCCGCTGACCGCGGCGCTGTTCGTGGCGATGCGCGCCACCATCCCCAATGGCACGCAGCTGGCCCTGCTGCGCCAGTCGGGCCGGCTCGATGCCCTGCGCGCGCATGGCGCCGACCCGGTGCGCGTGGAGATGCTGCCGCGCGTGGTGGCCGGGGTGTACGCCAGCATCACGCTGGCGGCGCTGTCGTGCGTGGTGGCCCTCGTCATGGCCTACCTGGGCGTCTATGGCTTCAACCTGGCGGGCGTGCCGGTCTATACGCGCATGTTCGGCCAGGTGTTCGCCCCGCAGATCACGCTGGTGTTCGTGCTCAAGACCCTGGCCTTCAGCCTGGCGATCGCGCTCATCCCCATGGCCTCGGGGCTCTATGAGAGCGCCAGCGCCGAGCGCGCGCAGCAGCCCGACTCCGAGCTCGGTGGGCTGGCGCGCATGTTCGCGGTGCTGCTGCTGATCGAAGTGATCTCGCTCATGAGCAACTATTACTGACCCCCCTCGCCCATGCCCGAACCCCAGACCCCGCTGCCGCCCGAGGAGCTGCTGCGCCCCGTTGCCCACCTGCGCGTGAAGGCGGCGGCGCTGCTGCTGTTCACCCTGGCGCTGATCGTCGGCTCGGCGCTGTACCTACTGTATGCGCGCGGCGCGTTTGAGCCTACCCAGCGGCTGGTGCTCACCACCGACGACTCCGAGGGCGTGGCCGTCGGCATGGACATGACCTTCTCGGGCTTTCCCATAGGCCGGGTGCGCCGCATCGAGCTGGCCAGCGATGGCAGCGTGCGCATCCTGATCGACGTGGCGCGGCGTGACGCCCACTGGCTGCGCACCTCCAGCGTCTTCACCCTGGTGCGCGGCATCGTGGGCGGCACCACCATCAAGGCCTACAGCGGCATGCTGCAGGACCCGCCCCTGGCCGCGGGCGCCGAGCGGCCGGTGCTGCGCGGCGACACCACGGCCGAGATTCCGCAGCTCATGGCCAACGCGCGCGAGCTGCTGGAGAACCTGAACGCGCTCACCTCCAAGGATTCGGCGCTGGGCACGAGCCTGGGCCAGGTGCGCACGCTCACCGAGCGGCTCAACGCGCCCGGCGGCCTGCTCTCGGTGGTGACCGGCAGCGACGCCGAGGCGCGCCGCGTGCTGGCCACGCTGGAGCGCACCAACCAGCTGCTCGCGCGCCTTGACGGCATGGCCGCCAAGGCCGACCGCCAGGTCTTCGGCGCGGGCAGCGACCCCGGCCTGGTGCCCGAGGTGCGCGCTGCGGTGCTGCAGCTCAACGGCCTGCTGGCGGATGCGCGCGCCAGCTTGGTCAAGGTGGACGCTGTGCTGGCCGAGGCCCAGGCCGTGGGCGCGAACGCGCGCGAGGCCAGCACCGACCTGGGCGCCCTGCGTGCAGAGGTGGAGGCCAGCCTGCGCAAGGTGGAGGGCCTGGTCAACGAGATCAACCGCAAGTGGCCCTTCGCCCGCGACAAGGAGCTGAAACTGCCATGACTGCCACTCCGCCGGCCGTGAAGCCTGCCCGCCTGCGCGCCGTGCCCCTGCTCGCCGCACTGCTGCTGGCCGCCTGCGCCGGCAGGCCGCCCGCGCCCGAGTGGCAGGCCAATGCCCATGACGCGGCCGAGCGCGCCACGCGCGCCCATCTGTCAGGCGACGAGCGGGTGGCGGGGCAGGAATGGAAACGCGCCCGCGCCGAGGTGGCGCGCACCGGCAGCCCCGCCTTGCTGGCGCGGCTGGAACTGATGCGCTGCGCCGCACAGGTGGCCAGCCTGGAGGCCGAGGGCAGCGGCTGCCCGGCGTTCCAGGCCTTGCGCGTCGATGCCGAGCCGCCCGAGCGCGCCTATGCCGACTATCTGCAGGGCCGGGTGGATGCGGCGCGCGTGGCCCTGCTGCCCGAGCCGCAGCGTGCGGCCGCTGTCAACCCGGCAGCCATCGCGGCGATCGAAGACCCGACGGCGCGGCTGGTGGCGGCTGGCGCTGCACTGCAGGCAGGACGAGCCACGCCAGAGATCCTGGTCGTCGCGACCGACACGGCCTCCGGGCAGGGATGGCGGCGGCCGCTGTTGGCCTGGCTGCTGGTGCGGGTGGAGCGCGCCGCAGCGCTGGGCGAAGAGGAACTGGCGCAGGCCCTGCGCCGGCGCATTGCCGTGGTGCAAGGCGGCGGTGCGCCTGCCAGGCCAGATTCCCCGGCCCGGTGAGCGTGCAGGCGGCGCGGGCTACTTGAGCTTGCCCGCCACCTCTATCAGACGGCGCACCTGGTGGCCGATGGCCGATTTCGCGTTCTCGTCGAACTCCGCGCCCTGGGTGTGGGTGTAGCCGTAGGGGTTGCCGCCGGTCTTGAAGATGACCGGGTCGGTATAGCCGGGCGCAACCACGATGCCGCCCCAGTGCATGGCGGTGACGTAGAACGACAGCAGGGTCGTCTCCTGGCCGCCGTGCGCGTTCTGTGCCGAGGTCATGGCCGAGATGGCCTTGTTGGCCAGGCCGCCCTTGGCCCAGATGCCGCCCAGGGTGTCGATGAAGGCGCGCATCTGGCTGGCCATGACGCCAAAGCGCGTGGGCGCGGAGATCAGATAGGCGTCGGCCCATTCCATGTCTTGGGCGGACGCAGCGGGAATATCGGCGGTCTTCTCGCTCTGGGCCTTCCAGGCCTCCTGACCTGCGACCACCTCGGCCGGTGCGGTTTCGGCCACCTTGAGCAGGCGCACATCGGCGCCGGCCGCGCGGGCTGCTTCGGCAGCGATCTGCGCCATCTGGTGATTGGTGCCGTAGGTGGAGTAGTAGATGACGGCGAGCTTGATGGCCATTGCGGGCTCCTGGGGAAAAGGGGTGAAAGGGCACGGACGCGTGCGCATCCTGGGTCCGCCCTCCGGCTTTAGCTGACAGCTGTCAGCTGTCAACCGTGGCCGCGTCAATTGAGCATCTCGGCGGGAAGCAGCTGCTCGATCGTCTTGTGCACCTGGGAGTCGACCACCTGCACGGACTGCTGCGGCAGCAGCGTGGTCGCGCTGGCAACGACGGCCAGGACCACGGTGAGCACGAAGGTCGCCAGGGCAGGACTTCTGGAACGCAATGGGTATTTCATGGCGGCGACCTCCTGAAGGACGGGAAGGAACCCGGTGAAGTGTGAACAGGCCTCCATTGAAACGGCGCGCGGGGGCACGCCCTGTCGGACAAGCGCCAGTCAGCATGCCGGCGCCGCCAGAGCGGTGTCAGACTGGGCTCAGGCGCTCCGCTAGCGCGCCCGCGGTGAGGCTGCGGTGCGCGGGCCAGGCGTCCGCCGCGGCGCCGTGCTGCCAGCAGGCGGCGCAGGCGGCATCGAAGGCCGCCGCGTCGTGGTCCGGGGCCGAGGCCAGGCGGCTGCCCAGCAGCCCGGCCAGCACATCGCCCGTGCCGGCGGTGGCCAGGCGGGCATTGCCCGTCGGGTTGATGCGGGGGGTGCGGCCCGGCGCGGCGATGATGCTGCCCGAGCCCTTGAGCACCACGGTGCAGGCCAGGCGCTGCGCCAGCGCTTGCGCGGCGGCGAGCCGGTCGGCCTGGACGGCCGGCGTGTCCGATCCCAGCAGGCGCGCGGCCTCCAGCGGGTGGGGTGTGAGCACTGTGGCCCGGCCCGGCTGGCTGGCCCGGGCTTGCAGCAGCCGGGCCAGCGCTGGGTCCGCCGCGATGGCATTGAGCGCGTCGGCGTCGAGCACCAGGCGCGCTGCGCGCACCAGCACCCCGGGCAGGACGGGAGCAATGGCTGCCCCTCCGCCGCAGCCGGCCACCACGGTCAGTGATTCCAGGGCCAGGGCGTCCAGGCGGCGCAGCATGAGCTCCGGCGGCACGTGGACGGCAGCGGGCGACCCCAGCAGGCTCAGCAGCACGCGGCCTGCACCGCCGTGCAGCGCCGCGCTGGCCGCCAGCAGGGCGGCGCCGGTCATGCCCAGGCCGCGCTGCTTCAGGCCTTCGCCGCCAACGATGGCCACGTCACCAAAGCTGCCCTTGTGGCTGGCGTGCGGACGCGCGGCGCGCGCCGGGGCGCCGGCCAGCCAGGCCGACGCAGCAGCCGGCCGCGCCAGTGTGCCGAGGCTGTCGAGCCACACCGTCCCGGCGGCGTCGCGTCCCTGGGCCGTGAACAGGCCCGGCTTGAGCGTGAGCAGCGCCAGGGTATGCCGCGCGGCCGGGGGCGATAACGCCGCCGCTGGGCCCAGCCCCGGGGCGAACTGACCCGTGTCCGCCAGCAGTCCCGAGGGCATGTCCATGGCCAGCACAGTGGCCGGGCAGGACCGCAGAAGGCCCAGCCAGTGCAGCAGTCGCGGGTCGGCAACGCCGCGTTGCGCCGACGCTGCCAGGCCCAGGCCCAGCAGCGCATCGATGGCCAGATCGTGCGGGCCGAGCACTGGCGGTGCGTCGGCAAAACGCACGCCTGCCGCGCGTGCGCGCTCCCAGGACCGGCGCGCGTCGGCAGGCAGCCGCGCCGGGTCGGCCAGAAGGCTGGCCACGACCGGGGCGCCCGCGTCCTGCAGCAGGGCGGCGGCCTCCAGTCCATCGCCGCCGTTGTTGCCGCCGCCACAGGCCACCCAGACCTGCCGAGCGTGCGGGGCCAGAGCGCGCGCCAAGCGCGCCGTGGCACGGCCGGCGCGCTGCATCAGTGTGTGCGGCGGCAGGGCCGAAGCCGTGAGGTGTTCGATCTCCCGCGTGCCGGCGGCGTCAAACAGGGGGTGGGGGAGCGTCAGGTCGATGCGCTGCAGCATGGGCGCATTGTGCGGGCGGCGACAGGCCGCTGCCCAGGGTCAGAACCGGGCCAGCGAGAAGGGCTGCAGGTCCAGCGCCGGGCTGCGGCCCCCGATCAGGTCGGCCAGCGCCCGCGCGCTGCCGCAGGCCTGGGCCCAGCCGCTTGCCCCGTGCCCGGCGTTGACCCAGACACCGGGCACGGGACCGGCGCCGATCACCGGAGCGCCGTCCGCCAGGGTGGGGCGCGCCCCGCGCCAGACCTGCACCTGCGGCGACGAGGTCAGCACCCCGCCGGGAAACCAGCCCGACAGCGCCAGGTACAGGGTGCGCAGGGTGGGCGCGTGGTGCACCCCCGCGGCGTGGCCCAGCTCGGCGCCGCCGGACACGCGCACGCGCTGGCCCTGGCGGGTGATGACGATGCGGTGCAGCGGGTCGATCACCGCGCCCTGTGGCGCGTGTGTGTCTTCGCGCACGGGCGCGCTGATCGAGTAGCCATGCACGGCCTGCATGGGCAGGCGCGCGCCCAGGGGGCGCAGCAGCCCGGCGCTGGCCTCGCCGGCGCACAGCACCACGGCGTCGGCCGGGCGCACCGTGGACTCACCCGCCAGCACGACGCCGGTGGGCGTGGTGGACAGGGCCTGGATGCGGGCATTGAAGACAAAGCGCGCGCCGCGCTCCTGCGCCGCCTGGCGTAACTGCTGGGCGAACACGCGGCAGTTGCCGGCCTCGCCATCGACTGCGTGCAGGGCGCCGGCCAGGGGCACGTCGGTCGCCAGGCCGGGTTCGATCAGGCGGGCGGTGTCGGCGTCCACCTGGTGCACACCGGCCCCGGCCTCGCGCAGCGCGGCCAGCGCGGCCTGCACCAGTTCCAGGTCGCCGCTGCTGCGCAGCAGCACCAGCATGCCGCGACTGGTCTCGATGTCGGCTTGCAGGGCGCCGGCGACTTCGCGCGTGCGCCCGAGGCTGTAGCGGCCCAGGTGCGCGAGGGCGAGCAACCGCCCGGCGCACTGGGGCTGCCCTGCGGCGCGGGCCCAGCGCCACAGCCAGGCCAGGCTGTGCAGCCCCGCGCCTCGCGTCAGCCGCAGCGTGCCCTGGCGGCCGGTGAACTGCCGCAGCACCGGCCCGCCGGTGCCAGGCGCCGCCCAGGGAATCAGGAGCGCCGGCGCCAGCAGGCCCGGGTTGGCGAAGCTGGCCTGCTCGGCGGCCGAGGCGTGGCGCTCGAGCACGACGACCTCGTGCCCGTCGCCGGCTAGCTCGTAGGCAGTGGCAGCGCCGACGATACCGGCGCCGACGATGGCAATACGCATGTCTTTATGAGTCAAATCATGGCCAAACCCTTGCTAGACAAGGGCTTGCAGCTATGATTTTCATGGTGAAAGCGGGGCGGGGGCTGCGCACATCTGCAGCGCTGCCACGGCAGCGGCCTGCGTGGCCATGGTAGAATCCCTGGGTTTTGCCAAGCACTAGCGCCTGGCAAGACCATCAGCAAACCAGCCCTCTCAAGGTGTTGCCCCGGCATTGACATGCACCGCCGGGACGATTATTGGGGCTGGATTTTAGACCCAACCTTTGGAGCCCAACCATGTCCGTCACCATGCGCGAAATGCTGGAAGCCGGTGTCCACTTTGGCCACCAGACCCGCTTCTGGAACCCCAAGATGGCCCCCTTCATCTTCGGCCATCGCAACAAGATTCACATCATCAACCTGGAAAAGTCGCTGCCGATGTTCCAGGAGGCGCAGAAGTTCGCCAAGCAGCTGGCCGCCAACCGCGGCACCATCCTGATGGTCGGCACCAAGCGCCAGGCGCGCGAGATGGTGGCCGAGCAGGCGCAGCGCGCCGGCATGCCCTATGTCGACCAGCGCTGGCTGGGCGGCATGCTGACCAACTTCAAGACCGTCAAGACGTCCATCAAGCGCCTGAAGGACATGAAGGCCCAGCAGGAAGCCGGCCTGGAGTCCATGAGCAAGAAGGAACAGCTGATGTTCGCGCGCGAGCTGGAAAAGCTGGAAAAGGACATCGGCGGCATTCAGGACATGAACGCCCTGCCCGACGCCATCTTCGTGATCGACGTGGGCTTCCACAAGATCGCCGTGGCCGAGGCCAAGAAGCTGGGCATCCCGCTGATCGGCGTGGTGGACTCCAACCACAACCCCGAAGGCATCGACTACGTCATCCCCGGCAACGACGACTCTGCCAAGGCCGTGGCGCTGTACGCCCGCGGCATGGCTGATGCCATCGTGGACGGCCGTGAAAACGCCGTGAACGACCTGGTGAAGGCTGTCGCCGGCAGCGAGGACTCCAGCGACGAATTCGTCGAAGTGGAAAACACCGCCGCCTGATCCTGGTGTGGCCCGAGTGCCCGGCCCGCTGCGCAAGGCGGGTGGGGGTGCCTGACAAAAGCGGGTCCTCTCAAGCGCCCGCTTTTTTGTTGCGCGGGCTGCTGCCCGCCCCCTGAACAACCGAAACGAACGGAGAACACAAAAATGGCTGCTATTACCGCAAGCATGGTTGGCGAACTGCGCGCCAAGACCGACGCCCCCATGATGGAGTGCAAGAAGGCCCTGACCGAAGCCGGTGGCGACATGGCTAAGGCCGAAGAACTGCTGCGCGTCAAACTCGGCACCAAGGCCGGCAAGGCCGCTTCGCGCGTCACCGCCGAGGGCGTGATCGCTGCCAGCATCGAGGGCGGCAAGGGCGCCATGATCGAGGTCAACAGCGAGACCGACTTCGTCTCCAAGAACGACAGCTTCGTCGCCATGGCCAATGCCGCCGCCCGTCTGGTGGCCGAGCACAACCCCGCCGACATCGAGGCTCTGGGCCAGATCGCCTACGAGCAGGACGGCTTCGGCCCCACACTGGAAGACGTGCGCAAGGGCCTGATCGGCAAGATCGGTGAGAACATGTCGTTCCGCCGCTTCAAGCACTTCGAGGGCGCGCAGCTGGCCTCCTACCTGCACGGCACGCGCATCGGCGTGGTGGTCGAGTACGAAGGTGACGCCGCCGCCGCCAAGGACGTGGCCATGCACGTGGCTGCCATGAAGCCCGTGGCCGTGACCAGCGCCGACGTGCCCGCCGAGCTGATCGAAAAGGAGCGCGCCGTGGCCGCCGGCAAGGCCGAAGAAGCCAACAAGGAGCTGGAAGCCGCCGGCAAGAGCGCCCAGAGCCCCGAGATCACCGCCAAGCGCATCGACGGCGCCGTGCAGAAGTACTTGAAGGAAGTCTCTCTGTCCGACCAGGTCTTCGTGAAGGCCGCCGACGGTAAGCAGACCGTGGGCCAGATGCTCAAGGAAAAGAACACCAAGGTCTTGGGTTTCACCCTGTACGTGGTGGGCGAGGGCATCGAGAAGAAGGCCGACGACTTCGCTGCCGAAGTGGCTGCGCAGGTCGCCGCTGCCAAGGCCGGCTGATCTCAACTGATCTTCAGCTAACCGCTTGCCGCCTCTTTCATCCCGTCCATCCCTCTCTTTCCTACCCTACGGAGACCCTGCCATGACTGCCACCGCCCAGCCAGCCTACACGCGCATCCTGCTCAAGCTGTCTGGCGAGGCGCTCATGGGCAATGACGCTTTCGGCATCAACCGCGGCGTCATCGAGCGCATGGTCTCCGACATCGCCGAGGTCATCGAGCTGGGCGTGCAGGTGGCGGTGGTGATTGGCGGCGGCAACATCTTTCGCGGCGTCGCCGGCGGTGCCGAGGGCATGGACCGCGCCACCGCCGACTACATGGGCATGCTGGCCACGGTGATGAACTCGCTGGCGCTGGCCGATGCCATGAATCGCCGCGAGGGTTTGACGGCCCGCGTCATGTCGGCCATCGACATCCAGCAGGTGGTCGAGCCCTATGTGCGGCCCAAGGCGCTGCAGTATCTGGAAGAGGGCAAGGTGGTGGTGTTTGCCGCCGGCACCGGCAACCCGTTCTTCACTACCGATACGGCCGCGGCGCTGCGCGGCGCCGAGATCGGCGCGCAGCTGGTGCTCAAGGCCACCAAGGTCGATGGCGTCTATACGGCCGACCCGGTGAAAGACCCTGGCGCCACGCGCTACACCCAGCTCACGTTCGACGAGGCCATGGTGCGCAACCTGGGCATCATGGATGCCACCGCCTTTGCCCTGTGCCGTGACCAGAAACTCCCCATCCGGGTGTTTTCCATCAACAAGCCCGGCGCGCTCAAGCGTGTCGTGCTGGGCGAGGATGAGGGCACCCTGGTGTACGCTTGAGCGCTTTGTCATTGCCTGCGCCGCAGCCGTGTTCAAGCCCTGTTGAAGGAATTCCCATGACCATCGCCGACATCAAGAAAAACACCGAAGGCAAGATGGAGCAGTCCATCGCCGCCCTGAAGAACAACCTGTCGCGCATCCGCACGGGCCGGGCCAACCCGCAGCTGCTCGACGCCATCCACGTCGAGTACTACGGCTCCATGGTGCCGCTGTCGCAGGTGGCCAACGTGTCGCTGCTGGACGCGCGCACCATCAGCGTGCAGCCCTGGGAAAAGAACATGTCGGCCAAGATCGAGAAGGCCATCCGCGAGAGCGACCTGGGCCTGAATCCGGCGTCGCTCGGCGAGCTGATCCGCGTGCCCATGCCGCCCATGAGCGAGGAGCGCCGCAAGGAGATGACCAAGCTCGCGCGCACCGAGGGCGAGGGCGCCAAGGTGGCCATCCGCAATCTGCGCCGTGACGCCAACGAACAGGTCAAGAAGCTGGTCAAGGACAAACAGGCGTCCGAGGACGACCAGAAGCGCTCGGAGGCCGACGTCCAGAAGGTGACGGACAAGTTCATCGCCGAGGTGGACGCCCTGGTGGCCGCC
Source organism: Melaminivora sp. (assembly GCF_032059615.1). NCBI lineage: Bacteria > Pseudomonadati > Pseudomonadota > Betaproteobacteria > Burkholderiales > Comamonadaceae > Melaminivora > Melaminivora sp. The sequence continues at coordinate 16,657 of NZ_DAMCAM010000043.1, forward strand.
AAGGAGCAGGACATCCTGGCCATCTGAGCCCCGCTGCCCGCGCATGAACCCCGCCAATTCCAGCGTACCCCACCACATCGCCATCGTCATGGATGGCAATGGCCGCTGGGCACGCAAGCGCTTTCTGCCGCGCCTGGCGGGCCACCGCCAGGGTGTGGAGTCGCTGCGCCGCTGCGTGCGTGCCTGCGCCGCCCGGGGCGTGCGCGTGCTCACGGTCTTCGCGTTCTCCTCGGAGAACTGGAGCCGCCCGGCCGACGAGGTCTCCGGCCTGATGGAGCTGATGGCCAAGGCGCTGGCGCGCGAAGTGCCCGAGCTCAGCCGGGACGGGGTCTGCGTGCATTTCGTCGGCGAGAAGGCCGGCCTGTCCGACGGCGTGCGCCAGGGCCTGGCGCAGGCCGAGGCCGCCACCGTCGGCAACACGCGCCTGACGCTCAACGTGTGCTTCAACTACGGCGGCCGCTGGGACATTGCCCAGGCGGCCGCCGCACTGGCCGCCCGGGGCGAGCCCATCACCGAAGCCAACCTGCAGGCGGCCACCGCCCTGGCGCACGTGCCCGACCCTGATCTCGTCATCCGCACCGGCGGCGAGATGCGCATCAGCAATTTCCTGCTGTGGCAGACCGCGTACAGCGAATTCTTCTTCAGCGACCGGCTCTGGCCCGATTTCGATGAGGCCGCCCTCGACGAGGCTATTGCCAGCTATGCTGCGCGCGAACGCCGCTTCGGCCTCACCTCCGAGCAGGTGCAGGGTCAGGAGCCGCGCGAGGCGCTGCGGGCCTGAGCGGCGGCGCCGCGTGCGCCGCCCCGGGCCTTTCCCTCCTTCTTCCCGAGCGAAAGGGCTCCCCGCGTGCTCAAGCAACGTGTCATCACCGCCCTGATCCTGCTGGCCATTCTCCTGCCGGCGCTGTTCTATCCGTCGCCCCTGCCGTTCATCGTCATTGCCTTGGTCATGATGGGCGCGGCGGCCTGGGAATGGGGCCGCCTGAACGGCCTGGGCGGCGGTGCCAGCATGGGCCTGGGCGCGTTGTGCGTGGCGTTGTGTGCGGCCACCTGGGGTGCGGGCTGGCTTGAGCAGCCGCATGCCTGGTTGTGGCTCGTGGGCGGTGCGGCCTGGGTGCTGGGCGGTGCTGCCCTGCTGCGCGGGGGCGTCGCCGGCTGGCCGGCCGTGCCGCGCAGCCTGCGGCTGGTCGGCGGCGTCGCCGCGCTGTGGCTGGCGTGGCTGGCCCTGGCCCAGGCACGCATGGCGGGTGTCAATTTTTTGCTGTCGGTGCTGACCCTGGTCTGGGTGGCCGACACCTTTGCTTATTTCTCCGGCCGCGCCTTCGGGCTGCGTTTCACCAAGGGCAAGCTGGCCCCGTCTATCAGCCCCGGCAAGAGCTGGGAAGGCGTGTGGGGCGGCATGGCCGGGGTGCTGGCGCTGGCCCTGTTCTGGGTCTGGCTGGACGGCGCACGCGCCGCGCGGGACCCGAGCCTGTACACGCTGCTGGCGGGCCGCGGTCTATGGCTGCTGGTGCTGGGCGCCGTGTTTCTGGCTGCCATGAGCGTGGTCGGGGACCTGGTGGAATCGCTCATCAAGCGCAGTGCCGGCGTCAAGGATTCCAGCGGTCTGCTGCCCGGGCACGGCGGCGTGCTCGACCGCATCGACGCGCTGCTGCCCACGCTGCCGCTGGCGCTGATGCTCACTTCGTTGGCCAAGGCATGACTCACTACATCACGGTGCTCGGCTCCACGGGCTCCATCGGCAAGAACACTCTGGACGTGCTGGCGCGCCACCCGGGGCGCTGGCAGGTCTTTGCGCTCAGTGCAGCCACCCAGGTGGATGCGCTGCTGGCCCAGTGCGCGGCCTTTGTCCCACGCTACGCCGTCATGGCCAGCGCGCCGCATGCCCGGGAGCTGGCCGAGAAAATCAAGGCAAATGGCTTGCAAACCGAGGTGCTGCAAGGAGATGACGCTCTTGAAACGATAGCTTCGCACCCGCAGGTCGATGCCGTGATGGGCGCCATCGTCGGCGCCGCCGGGCTCGGCCCCTGCCTGGCCGCGGCGCGCGCCGGCAAGCGCCTGCTGCTGGCCAACAAGGAGGCCCTGGTCGTCGGCGGCGAAGTCTTCATGGCCGCCGTGCGAGAAGGCGGAGCCACCCTGTTGCCCATCGACAGCGAGCACTCGGCCATCTTCCAGAGCCTGCCGGAGGACCCCTCGACCTGGGCCCGGCGCGTGCAGCATGTGCTGCTTACGGCCTCGGGCGGGCCGTTTCGCACGCGCGACCCCGAGACCCTGCGCAACGTGACGCCGGGCGAGGCCTGTGCCCATCCCAACTTCTCCATGGGCCGCAAGATCTCCGTCGACTCGGCCACCATGATGAACAAGGCGCTGGAAGTCATCGAGGCGCGCTGGCTGTTCGATCTGACGCCCGAGAAAATCAAGGTGGTCATCCACCCTCAACAGATCATCCACTCGATGGTGCAGTTCATCGACGCGTCCATCGTTGCCCAGCTGGGCACGCCCGACATGCGCGTGCCCATCGCCTGCGGCCTGGCCTGGCCCGAGCGCGTGGCAAGCGGCGCAGCGCCGCTGGATTTCACGCAGCTGGCCGCGCTGACCTTCGAGGAGGCCGATGCCCGGCGCTTTCCGGGCCTGCACCTGTCGTGGCAGGCCCTGGCGGCCGCCCCGGGCACCACAGCGGTGCTGAACGCCTCCAACGAGATCGCGGTGGCGGCCTTTCTGGAGGGGCGCATCCGCTTCGACCAGATCCATGCGGTGAACCTGGCCACCCTGGAGACCGTCGTCCCCCGCGGCGCGGACAGCCTGGGCGCGCTGCTGGAGCTCGACGCCGAAGCCCGCTCGGCTGCCGCGCAGCAGGCCCGGCACCTGACCGCGGGGATTGCCGCGCCATGCTGCTGACCCTCGTCGCCTTCGTCGCCGGCCTGGGGCTGCTGATAGCCATCCACGAGTACGGCCACTACCGCGTGGCCGTGGCTTGCGGGGTGAAGGTGCTGCGGTTTTCCGTCGGCTTTGGCAAGCCGCTGCTGCGCTGGCAGCCCCAGGGCTCGCCCACCGAGTTCGTCATCGGTGCCTTTCCGCTCGGGGGCTACGTGCGCATGCTCGACGAGCGCGAGGCACCGGTGGCCGAGCATGAGCGACACCTGGCGTTCAACCACCAGAGCCTGCGCGCGCGCGCGGCCATCGTCGCGGCCGGGCCGGCGGCCAACCTGCTGCTGGCCGTGCTGCTGTACGCCCTGGTGAACTGGGGCGGCGTGCAGGAACCGCGCGCCATCATCGCCACCCCGGCGGCTGGCTCCATCGCCCAGCAGGCCGGGCTGCGGGGCGGCGAGCTGATCGTGGACCAGGCCGTGGGCGACGGTGAGCGCATGGCGGTGCGCTCTTTCGAAGACCTGCGCTGGGCCCTCACGCGCGGCGCGCTGGACGGCGAAGACGTGCGCCTGTGGGTGCAGGCACGCCCGGGCGCGGCGACGCGCGAGGTGCTCTTGTCCCTGGCGGGAATGGACGCCAGCGAGGCCGACGCCCGGCTGTTTCGCCGAGTGGGGGTCACCGGCCCCTGGACGCGGCCGGTACTGGGCCCGCTGACCCCGGGCGGCGCTGCCGAACGCGCGGGCCTGCAAAGCGGCGACGTGGTGCTGCGCCTGGGCGAGACCCCCATCATCGACGGCGCGCAGTTGCGCGAGGCCATCCGCAGTGCACCGAACGGGGGCGGGGGGCTGACGCAGACCTGGCGTATCGAGCGCCAGGGACGGCTGCTTGCGCTGCCGGTGGAGCTTGACCTGGTGCAGGAAGGCGAGGCCCGCGTGGGCCGCGTCGGTGCCTACGTGGGCGCGCCGCCCGAGCTGGTGCAGGTGCGTTACGGGCCCGTGGAGGGCCTGACCAACGCGGCTGAGCGTACCTGGCAGGTTTCGGTGCTGACGCTGCGCATGATTGGCCGCATGCTGATCGGCGAAGCCTCGGTGAAGAACCTGAGCGGCCCCCTCACCATCGCCGACTACGCGGGGCGGTCGGCCAGCATGGGGCTGTCCCAATACCTGGCGTTCCTTGCCCTGATCAGCGTGAGTCTGGGGGTGCTGAACCTGCTGCCGCTGCCCATCCTGGATGGTGGACACCTGATGTATTATCTTTGGGAGGGGCTGACCGGGCGGGAGGTTTCCGAGGCCTGGATGGAGCGCCTGCAGCGCGGTGGCGTGGCAGTGCTTTTCGCGATGATGTCCATCGCCCTTTTCAACGATTTCACCCGGCTCCTTGGCTGACTGCGGCGCCGCTGCCAGCGCACAGGGCAAGCCAAGGCTTCACTTCTCTTTCGCCTCACTCATGAGAAAAACAACCAAACGCCTGAGCGTGCGCACCGCTGCGGCCGCAGCTGCTTTTGCCCTCGCCGCCAACGCAGCCTGGGCGCTGGCCCCCTTCAAGGTGCAGGACATCCGCGTCGAAGGCTTGCAGCGCGTGGAGCCCGGAACCATCTTCGCCTCGATGCCGCTGCGCGTGGGCGACGACTACAACGACGAAAAGGGCGCAGCCGCCATCCGGGCGCTGTTTGCCCTCGGCCTGTTCAAGGACGTGCGCCTGGAGGCCGTGGGCAACGTGCTGGTGGTGGTCGTGGAAGAGCGCCCGACCATCGCTGACGTGGAATTCGCCGGCACCAGGGAATTCGACAAGGACACGCTGAAGAAAGCCATGCGCGACGTCGGCCTGACCGAGGGCCGCCCGTTCGACAAGGCGCTGGCCGACCGCGCCGAGCAGGAACTGAAGCGCCAGTACATCAACCGCAGCCTGTACGGTGCCGAGGTGGTGACGACGGTGACGCCCATCGAGCGCAACCGCGTCAACCTCACCTTCACCGTGACCGAGGGCGAGCCGGCCAAGATCCGCGAGATCCGCATCGTCGGCAACCAGGCGTTCAGCGAGTCCACCTTAAAGGGCCTGTTCGAGCAGGACACGGGCGGCTGGCTGAGCTGGTACACCAAGTCGAACCGCTATTCGCGCGCCAAGCTCAACGCCGACCTGGAAACCCTGCGCTCGTACTACCTGGCGCGCGGCTACCTGGAGTTCCGCATCGACTCCACCCAGGTGGCCATCTCGCCGGACAAGCAGGACATCTCGATCACCGTCAACGTGACCGAGGGGCCGAGCTACGTGGTTTCGGGTGTCAAGCTCGAAGGCAACTACCTGGACCGCGATGACGAGTTCAAGTCGCTGGTGACCATTCGCCCGGGCGAGCCCTACAACGCCGACAAGGTCGCCGAGACCACCAAGGCCTTCACCGAGCATTTCGGCAACTTCGGCTTCGCCTTTGCCCGCGTGGAGGCCGTGCCCGACATCGACCGCGAACACAACCGCGTGGCCGTCGTGCTGCGCTCCGAGCCCGCGCGCCGCGCCTACGTGCGCCGCATCAACGTCTCGGGCAACAACCGCACGCGTGACGAAGTCATCCGCCGCGAGTTTCGCCAGTTCGAGGCCTCGTGGTACGACGGCGAGAAGATCAAGCTCTCGCGCGACCGGGTGGACCGCCTGGGCTACTTCACTGAAGTCAACGTCGAGACGCAGGAAGTGCCCGGCGCGCCCGACCAGCTCGACCTGGTGGTCAACGTGCAGGAAAAGCCCACCGGCTCGCTGCAGCTGGGGGCGGGCTTCTCCAGCGCCGAGAAGGTCTCGCTGTCGTTCGGCATCAAGCAGGAGAACGTCTTCGGCTCGGGCCACTACCTGGGCCTGGACGTCAACACCAGCAAGTACCGCCGCACGCTGGTGGTCTCGACCACCGACCCCTACTTCACCCAGGACGGCGTCTCGCGCACCCTCGACCTGTACTACCGCACGGCCAAGCCCTACGAGGACCAGGGCGGCAACTACGAGCTGGTCACCGCTGGTGCGAGCGTGCGCTTCGGTGTGCCGTTCAGCGAGACCGACACGGTGTTCTTCGGTGGCGGCGCCGAGCAGACGCGCATCAAGGCCGGCACCAACATCCCGGCCGCCTACCTGTCTTACGCGGAAAAGTTCGGTAGCACCAGCCTGGCTGTGCCGCTGACCATCGGCTGGTCGCGCGATGACCGCGACAGCGCGCTGGCGCCCAACTCGGGTCGCTACCAGCGCCTCAACTCCGAGTGGTCGGTGGCGGGCGACGCGCGCTATGTGCGGGCCAACTACCAGTACCAGCAGTACGTACCCCTGACCAAGCAGTTCACCCTGGCCTTCAACGGCGAGGTGGGCCTGGGCAAGGGCATGAACGGCCGGCCGTTCCCGGTGTTCAAGAACTTCTACTCCGGCGGCCTGGGCTCGGTGCGCGGCTTCGACCAGGGCACGCTGGGCCCGCGCGACGTGACCGGCGCATCGCTGGGCGGCCCGAAGAAGCTGACGCTGAACGCGGAGCTGATCGCCCCCTTCCCGGGTGCCGGCAATGACCGCACCCTGCGCTGGTTTGCTTTCGTCGATGCCGGCAACGTCTATGGCGAGAATGAAAAATGGGAGTTCAGCGAGCTGCGTGCATCCGCCGGACTGGGCTTGAGCTGGATCTCCCCGCTCGGCCCCCTGCGTATCGCCTACGCACAGCCGGTGCGCAAGTTTGCCGGCGATAAAATCCAGAAACTGCAATTCCAGATCGGAACGTCTTTCTAATGAAATCTCTCTCCCGCCGTCTCCCCCTGGCCCTGGTCGTGGCCCTGGCTTTTGCTGCGCCCGTGCAGGCCCAGGAGTTCAAGGCCGGTTTCGTCAACACCGATCGCATCTTCCGCGAAGCCAGCTCCGCCAAGGCGGCTCAGGCCAAGCTGGAGCAGGAGTTCTCGCGCCGCGAGAAGGAACTGGTGGACCAGGGCAACGCCCTGAAGTCGGCCACCGAGAAATTCGAGCGCGAGGCGCCCACCATGGCCGAGAGCCAGCGCGTGCAGCGCCAGCGCCAGCTGGTGGACCAGGACCGCGACTTCCAGCGGAAGCGCCGCGAGTTCCAGGAAGACCTGGGCGCGCGAAAGAACGAGGAACTCAGCCAGGTGCTCGAGCGCGCCAACCGCGTGGTCAAGCAGGTCGCCGAGGCCGAGAAGTACGACGTCATCCTGCAGGAGGCGGTGTACATCAACCCCAAGCACGACATCACCGACAAGGTCATCAAGGCCATGAACGGCCCTGGCGGCAACGGCGCCAAGTAAGCGCCGGACGCCGGAGCGTGGGCAGGCTGGGCTGCAGGGAACGGGCAAGGCGTGGGTCTGGCGCTGGGGAGCATCATCGAGACGCTGGGCGGCGAGCTGCATGGCGCTCCGGGTGACACCGAGGTTGCCCGGATTGCGCCGCTCGAGTCTGCCGGCAGCGATGCCCTGTCCTTCCTGAGCAATCCGCGCTACCAGTCGCGCCTGGCCTCCTCGCAGGCCGCCTGCGTGATCGTGGCGCCCGCCCTGCGCGAAGCAGCGCTGGCACGCGGCGCCTGCATTGTCACCCTCGACCCCTATGTGTATTTCGCCCGCGTGACGCAGCTGTGGGCGCGCATGCACGGGCGCGGGGCTGTGCCCGGGGTGCACGCCAGCGCCGTGGTGCACGAGGAGGCCGAGGTGCACCCTACGGCCAGCATCGGCCCGTTGTGCGTGGTCGAGCGCGGTGCGCGCATCGGTGCGCACACGCAGCTGCGCTCGCGCGTGACCGTGGGCGAGGGATGCGTAGTGGGCGAGCGCTGCCTGGTCCACCCCGGTGTGGTGATCGGCGCCGACGGCTTCGGTTTTGCCAACGAGCGGGGCGAGTGGGTCAAGATCGAGCAGCTGGGCGCCGTACGCATCGGCAATGATGTGGAGATCGGCGCCAATACCTGTATCGATCGCGGCGCCCTGGGCGATACGGTGATCGAGGACGGCGTCAAGCTCGACAACCTGATCCAGATCGCACACAACGTCCACATCGGCCGGCACACTGCCATGGCCGGCTGCTCGGCCGTGGCCGGCAGCACCAGGATCGGCGCGCACTGCACCATTGCGGGGGCCGCATCCATCGTGGGCCACCTGCAATTGGCGGACAATGTGCACATCTCCACCAACACGGTGGTCACCCATTCGATTTCGCGCCCCGGCCAATACACCGGGGTGTTTCCCATGGACGAGAATGCCCAGTGGGAAAAGAACGCCGCCACGCTGCGCCAGCTGTATCGCCTGCGCGAACGCATCAAGGCTCTCGAACGCAAAACACAAGACGGCCCGGCCGCGACACAACAATGATGGACATCCACCAAATTCTCAAGCTCCTGCCGCACCGCTACCCCTTCCTGCTGGTGGACCGTGTGGTCGAGCTCGAGCGCGGCAAGCGCATTCAGGCAATCAAGAACGTCACCATCAACGAGCCCTTCTTCACCGGCCACTTCCCCGCGCGCCCCGTCATGCCGGGCGTGCTGATGCTCGAAGCCCTGGCGCAGGTGGCCGGGCTGCTGTCCTTCGACATGATGGGCGAGGCCCCGGGCGACGACAAGGTGTTCTATTTCGTCGGCATCGACGGCGCGCGCTTCAAGCGGCCGGTCGAGCCGGGCGACCAGCTCATCCTGGAGATCGAGCTCGACCGCATCAAGGGCGGCATCTACAAGTTCAAGGGCGTGGCACGCGTGGGCGACAGCATGGCCTGCGAGGCCGAGATCATGTGCACCATGCGCACGGTGGCCTGAGCCAGGTGTGGGTGCATCGGGCGGGCACGCAAGGGCAGGGCGCCGCGTGAGCCTCATCCATCCCACGGCCCTCGTCGATCCGGGGGCGCAACTGGCCGAGGGCGTTTCGGTGGGGCCGTACGCCGTGGTCGGCGCGCAGGTGCGCGTCGGCGCGCGCACGCGCATCGGTGCGCACTGCGTGGTCGAGGGGCACACGCAGATCGGCGAGGACAACCGCATCTTCC
>NZ_DAMCAM010000044.1:0-25169 GCF_032059615.1 Melaminivora sp.
TGGTGCCCACGTCGCGCCAGTAGCCGTGCTCCTCGTAGGGCGCGGTGCCCGGGATCTCGTTGGTGGCGAAGTCGTAGGCCATCAGCCGGTGGGTGCTCAGCATGGCCGGCAGGATGTCCTTGCCGAAGTCGCTGTGCCCCAGGTCGTGCGCGCGCTTGAGCGCCTTGAGCAGCACGTCGGCATTGAACAGGTAGTTGCCCATGGAGGCCAGCGCGTGCGTGCTGCTGCCCGGCATGGGGCGGGTGGAGGCGGGCTTTTCGCAAAAGCGCACGATGCGCTGGCGCTCGTCGGTGTCCACGATGCCGAACTGCTGGCACTCATTCAACCGCACGGGTAGCGTCGCCACGCTCACGTGCGCGTCGTGGGCCACGTGGAAGTCCAGCATCTGGCGCACGTCCATGCGGTAGATGTGGTCGGCGCCAAACACGGCCACGTAGTCGGGACGAAATTCCTCGATCAGGTGGATGTTCTGGAACACCGAGTCGGCCGTGCCCTGGAACCACTGCGGGCCGTTGCGCATCTGCGGCGGCACCACGGTGACGAAGTGCTGAGGAATGAAGGGCGCCATGGTCCAGGTGCGGCGCACATGCTCGATGAGCGATTGCGACTTGTACTGCACCAGCAGGTAGATCGAGTAGATCTCGGAGTTGACCAGGTTGGACAGCACGAAATCCACGATCCGATGCTTGCCGTTGAAGGGCACGGCGGGCTTGCAGCGTTCGATGGTCAGGGGATGCAGGCGCGAACCTTCACCGCCGGCCATCACAAAGGCGAGGACATTCCTGGGGCGTGACATGGGGGGTTCTCCCTGAAAGGTTGCGCTGGGTCGATCAGTCGTCGGAGGTCTGCCTGCGGTGGCACAGCACCACCGTGGACAGTGGGGGGGAACAAATCACCGCGCGCGCTCGTTGGTGGCCCAGCGGCTCGGGCCGGGCCTGGACGCCGCCCAGGTTGCCCATGCCGCTGCCGCCGTAGATGCGGGCGTCGCTGTTGAGGATTTCCCGCCAGTGCACGGCCTCGGGCAGGCCCACGCACAGGTGCGGCACGGGCTGCGGCGTCAGGTTGCACACGACCAGCACGCTCTGGCCGGGCGCGTGGCGCAGGAAGGCCAGCACCGTGGGGTGCTCGCCCTCGACGGGTGCCCACTCGAAGCCACGGGCGTCGAAGTCCCACACATGCAGCGCCGGCTGCTCGCGCAGGGCGTGGTTGAGGTCGGCCACCCAGCGCGCGACGCCCGCGTGCTGCGGCTCCTGCCACAGATGCCAGTCGAGGGCGCAGTCGTGCTGCCACTCGCGCTCCTGACCGAACTCGCCGCCCATGAACAGCAGCTTCTTGCCCGGGTGCATCCACTGGTACCCATACAGCAGGCGCAGGCCCGCGAGGCGCTGCCATGCGTCGCCCGGCTGGCGCGCCAGCAGGCTGCCCTTGCCATAGACCACTTCGTCGTGCGAGAGCGCCAGCACGAAGTTCTCGTCGAAGGCATAGACGCCGGAGAAGCGGATGTCGGCGCCGTGCCAGCGCCGGTAGAAGTGGGGCCGCTGCAGGTAGCGCAGCGTGTCGTTCATCCAGCCCATGTTCCACTTCATGCCGAAACCCAGGCCGCCGTCGTTCACGGGACGCGTGACGCCGCGCCAGGCGGTCGATTCCTCGGCGATGACGTGCACGTCGGGAAAGGCGGCGTACACCGCGCGGTTGAGCTCCTGCAGGAAGCGCACGGCCTCCCGGTTCTCGTTGCCGCCCTGCTCGTTGGCCAGCCACTGCCCGGGCGCGCGGGCGAAATCGAGGTACAGCATCGAGGACACGGCATCGACGCGCACCGCGTCGAAGTGGTAGCGGTCGAGCCAGAACAGCACGCTGCCGATGAGGAAGTCACGCACCTCGTGGCGCCCGTAGTTGAAGATCAGGCTGTTCCACTGCGGGTGAAAGCCCCGGCGCGGGTCCTCGTGCTCGTACAGCGCCGTGCCGTCAAAGCGCGCCAGGCCGTGCGGGTCGGACGGGAAGTGCGAGCCCACCCAGTCGAAGACCACGCCGATGCCGTGCTGGTGCAGCGTGTCCACCAGGGTCATCAGGTCCTGCGGCGTGCCGTAGCGCGAGGTGGGCGCGTAATAGCCCGTGGTCTGGTAGCCCCAGGAGCCGTAGAAGGGGTGCTCGGCCAGGGGCATCAGCTCGACGTGCGTGAAGCCCAGGGCCTGGCAGTGGGCAGCCAGGCGGCGGCCCAGCTCGCGGTAATTCAGGAAGTGCCCGTCGGCCTGGCGCTGCCAGGAGCCCAGGTGGACCTCGTAGATGGAGATCGGCCGGTCCATGGCCTGACGGCGCCCGCGCGAGCGCATCCAGGCCTCGTCGTTCCAGGCATGGTCCAGCGACCAGACCTGCGAGGCATTGCCCGGCGGCAGCTCGCAGCGCGTGGCGTGCGGGTCGGCTTTCTCGACCACGCTGCCGTGCGCGTCCTCGACGCGGTACTTGTACAGGTCGCCATGGCGCGCATGCGGCACGTGCAGCGACCAGCGGCCGCTGCCGTCATCGTGGGGCTGTAAGCGCTGGGGTTGCCAGCCGTTGAAGGCGCCGATCAGGCAGACCTGGCGCGCGTTCGGAGCCCAGACGGTGAAACGGCAGCCGCTTTCGTCCAGATGCGCGCCCAGGGTCTCGAACGGGCGCAGATGCCCGGGCACCGCATCGAGCGGGTCCGAAAAATGGGTGTCAGGGAGGGGGGGCATGGCGACCGGGAGTTGAGCCGGTCAATGCTCCCGTGCCGCAACCGCGCGCCCTGCAGGAAACGCGAGTTCTCCGCTGTAGGCCCGGCCTTACGTACTGTCCGGCTCAGCCCAGGTCGATGCAGTGCAGGCCCAGGCGCCCGCTGCGCCGGTCGGAAAAGTAGCGCTCCAGCGTCACCCGCACGGTGCGAAAGGCGATGTCGTCCCAGGGGATCTCGTCCTCGGCGAACAGCCGCGCCTCGATGGTTTCATGCCCGGGGTGGAAGACATCGCTGTGCAGTGTCGCCAGGTAGAACAGGTGGACCTGGCCGACGTGCGGTACGTTGACCAGCGAGAACAGGGGCCCGAGGGCGATCTGCGCACCCGCCTCCTCGTCGGTCTCGCGCTGCGCGCCCTGGGCGGTGGTCTCGCCCAGCTCCATGAAGCCGGCCGGCAGAGTCCACTTGCCCCAGCGCGGCTCGATGTTGCGCTTGCACAGCAGCACGCGCTCGCCCAGCGCCGGTACCGTGCCCACCACGTTCAGCGGGTTCTCGTAGTGGATGGTGGCACACGCCGGGCACACGGCGCGCTCGCGCGTGTCGCCATCATCGGGCACCCGGTAGGCAACCTGCGAGCCGCACTCGCGGCAATGCCGTATCGGGCGGCGCAGGCTCATGACACCGCCAGGCGCAGCGTGCCCAGGCCGTCGATGCCGCCCTCGAGCACATCGCCCCGCACCACGGCGCCGACGCCGGCAGGCGTGCCGGTGAAGATCAGGTCGCCGGGAGCGAGCGTCCACGCGGCCGACAGGTGGGCGATGATCTCGGGCACGCTCCAGAGCATGGCGTCGATGCGGCTGCGCTGGCGCTCCTTGCCATTGACGGCCAGCCACAGGCTGGCGTCCTGCACGTCGCCTGCCTGCGCGGCGGGGACGATGGGGGTGATGGGAGCGCTGGCATCGAACCCCTTGGCGATGCACCAGGGCCGGCCCTGCTTCTTGGCATGGGCCTGTAGGTCGCGCCGCGTCATGTCCAGGCCCACGGCGTAGCCCCAGACGTGGGCCAGGGCGTCGGCCGGTGCGATGTCGCGTCCGCCCCGGCCCAGTGCAACGACCAGCTCGACCTCATGGTGCAGGTCCTGCGTCTGGCTCGGGTAGGGCAGGGCAGCGGTCTCGCCCGGCGCCACGGGCAGCACGGCGTCGGCGGGCTTCATGAAGAAGAACGGCGCTTCACGCCCGCTGTGGCCCATCTCCTGGGCGTGCTCGGCGTAGTTGCGCCCCACGCAATAGATGCGGCGCACGGGAAAGCGCGTGTCGCTGCCCTGCACCGGAACGGTGGGCAGCGCTGCGGGAAAGGCGAGGTTCATGAGTGGTGACTGGAGTGCAAACAGGTGGGCTGGCAGTGTGCCACGCAGGCGTCGTGCCTGCCGCGTATGCTCAGCCCATGTCTTTTCGTCTGCCCCATGACTGGATCACTCCGGACTGGCCCGCGCCGCCGCAGGTGCGCGCCCTGTGCACCACCCGCAGCGGGGGCGTGAGCGCCGCGCCACGGGACAGCCTCAATCTCGGCTTCGGAGTGGGCGACCCGCCCGGGGCCGTGCGGGCCAACTGGGCGGCCGTGCAGGCAACCTTGGGCAGCACGGTGCGCCCGGTGCGGCTGCACCAGGTGCATGGCACCGACGTGCTGGAGGTCGGCCGGCTCTCGCCCGACGGCCAGCCTGCCGATGGCTGCACCACCACCGAGGCGGGCGTGGCCTGCGTGGCGCTGGCGGCTGACTGTCTGCCGGTGCTGCTGACCGACCGCCAGGGCACGCGCGTCGCTGCCGTGCATGCCGGCTGGCGCGGACTGGCGGCGGGGGTGCTGGAATCCGCCTTGGCGTGTTTTCCGGCTGAAACCCGCGCCAGTCAAGGAGATGTAGCTATCAAAAATGAAGACGCACAGGCCGACCTGCTGGCCTGGCTGGGGCCGTGCATCGGGCCCGGCGCCTTCGAAGTGGGGCCGGAAGTGCGCGAGGCTTTTTGCACCCCGGATCCGGGAGCGGCCGCACATTTCACCCCGGGGCGCGAAGGCCGCTTCCAGGCCGACCTGGCGGCCCTGGCGCGCCGGCGGCTGCGTGCGGCGGGTGTCACGCAGCTGTACGGCAATGACAGCTCGCCCCCCTGGTGCACGTTGGAAAACCCCTCACGGTTTTTCTCGCACCGGCGCGACAGCGCCATCCTCGGTGCCACCGGGCGCATGGCCGCCGCCATTTGGCGGGTGGGCTGAGGACCGGGCGGCGGCCTCCAGCTCCTGGCGCTCGCGGGCGCGCCGCGCGCGCTTGCGCGCTGGTGTCGCCAAGATGTAGAGCACCACCGACAGCGGCAGTGCGCCGTACAGCACGAAGGTGAAGAAGGCGCCGAGCAGGCTGCCGTTCGGGGCGGCGGCCTCGGCCACTGCCATCATCAGCGTTACATAGAGCCAGGCGGCGGCAACCAGATACATGGGAGGAAAGTCAAGGGCTTGCGGATGGGGGAAACGCCTCCCGCACCCTGCAAAAAGTGCGGCGGCCTACTGTCATACTGTCGTCAGCAAAAACTGACACGCTCGAGCGCCGGGGCCGCCAGCCGGCCCACGCATCCATTCTTCAGAAGGGAGACAGCATGAATTCTGACCCAGGCTGGGCCGAAGGTGCCCGACAGTGGCAAGAGATGGTCGGCCAGAGCTGGAGCAAGATGCTCTCGGCCCTGCAGCCGCCAGACCTTGGCGCCCTCTCCACTGCCCTGCAGCCGCAGGCAGCCGTGCACTTCGACCAGGACAAGCTCGCGCAGCTGCAGCAGGACTATCTGCAGCAGGCGCAGGCCCTGTTCGCCCGCGGCCCCGCAGCGGCCGACACCTCCGACCGGCGCTTTGCCGGCCAAGGCTGGGCACAGAATCCGGTGGCCGCCTATGCCGCGGCGCTCTACCAGCTGCAGGCCAGCACCTTCACCGCACTGGCCGATGCGGTGCAGACCGACGAGAAGACCCGCTCGCGCATCCGCTTCGCGGTGGACCAGTGGCTGGCCGCGATGGCGCCGAGCAACTTTCTCGCGCTCAACCCCGACGCGCTGCAAAAGGCCGTGGAAACCCAGGGCGAAAGCCTGGCCAAGGGCATGGCCAACCTGCTGCATGACATGCGTCAGGGGCATATCTCGATGACGGACGAGTCGCACTTCGAGGTCGGGCGCAACGTCGCCACCACCGAGGGCGCCGTGGTGTTCGAGAACGAGCTGTTCCAGCTCATCGAATACAAGCCCCTGACCGACAAGGTGTACGAGCGCCCGTTCCTCATGGTGCCACCGTGCATCAACAAGTTCTACATCCTGGACTTGCAGCCCGACAACTCCCTGATCCGCTACGCCACCAGCCAGGGGCACCGCACTTTCGTCGTGAGCTGGCGCAACCCCGACGCGAGCCTGGCCGACAAGACCTGGGACGACTACATCGAGGGCGCCGTGCTCACCGCCATCGATCACGTGCAGCGCATCGCCAATGCCGAACAGATCAACGCCCTGGGCTTCTGCGTGGGCGGCACCATGCTGGCCACCGCGCTGGCGGTGCTGGCGGCGCGGGGCGAGGAGCCGGTGGCCAGCGCCACCTTCCTGACCACGCTGATCGATTTCGCCGACACCGGCATCCTGGACGTCTTCATCGACGAGAATTTCGTGCGCCTGCGCGAACTGCAGATGGGCGCGGGCGGCCTCATGAAGGGCCAGGACCTGGCCAGCACCTTCAGCTTCCTGCGGCCCAACGATCTGGTGTGGAACTACGTCGTCGGCAACTACCTCAAGGGCGAGACGCCGCCGGCCTTCGACCTGCTGTACTGGAACAGCGACAGCACCAACCTGCCCGGGCCTTATTACGCCTGGTACCTGCGCAATTTCTACCTCGAGAACAAGCTGGTGCAGCCCGGCGCGCTCACCGTGTGCGGCGAGCCGGTGGATCTGGGGCGGGTGCAGCTGCCGGTCTATGTCTATGGCTCGCGCGAGGACCACATCGTGCCCATCCATGCGGCCTATGCCTCCACCCAGGTGCTGCCGGGCAAGAAGCGCTTTGCCATGGGCGCCTCGGGCCACATCGCCGGCGTGATCAACCCGCCGGCCAAGAAAAAGCGCAGCCACTGGCTGCGCGAGGACGGGCAGTTTCCGCCGACCATCGAGGAATGGCTCGAAGGCGCCACCGAGCTGCCCGGCAGCTGGTGGGAAGACTGGGCCGCGTGGCTGCAGGGGCACGCGGGCAAGCAGGTCGCCGCTCCGAAGGCCTATGGCCGGTCGACGAAGTTCAAGGCCATCGAGCCCGCGCCCGGCCGCTACGTGCTGCAGAAGGCCTGAGGCCCACCTTTTTTTCACTCGTCTGACATCGTCATTTCCAGGAAGACAACACATGCAGGATCAGGACATCGTCATCGTCTCGGCCGTGCGCACGCCGGTCGGCAAGTTCGGCGGCGCGCTTGCCAAGGTGCCGGCCACGGAACTGGGCGCCACCGTCATCCGCGAGGCCCTGGCGCGCGCCAAGGTGGGCGCCGACCAGGTGGGCGAGGTCATCATGGGCCAGGTGCTTACGGCCGGCTCGGGCCAGAACCCGGCGCGCCAGGCCATGATGGCCGCGGGCATCGCCAAGGAAACGCCGGCGCTGACCATCAACGCCGTGTGCGGCTCGGGTCTGAAGGCGGTCATGCTGGCCGCGCAGGCCGTGGCCACGGGCGACAGCGAGATCGTGGTCGCTGGCGGCCAGGAGAACATGAGCCTGTCGCCTCACGTGCTCACTGGCTCGCGCGACGGCCAGCGCATGGGCGACTGGAAGCTCAAGGACACCATGATCGTCGACGGTCTGTGGGACGTGTACAACCAGTACCACATGGGCATCACCGCCGAGAACGTCGCGCGCGAGCACGGCATCACCCGCGAGATGCAGGACGCGCTGTCCTTGTCCAGCCAGCAGAAGGCCGCAGCTGCCCAGGACGCCGGACGCTTCAAGGACGAGATCGCCCCGGTGAGCGTGCCACAGAGGAAGGGTGACCCGGTCAGCGTCGATGCCGACGAATACCTCAACCGCAAGACCAGCGCCGAGGCCCTGGCCGGCCTGCGCCCGGCCTTCGACAAGGCGGGCAGCGTGACTGCCGGCAATGCCTCGGGCATCAACGATGGCGCCGCCGCGGTGGTGGTCATGAGCGCGGCCAAGGCCCGGGAGCTCGGCCTCACGCCGCTGGCCCGCATCAAGGGCTACGCCACCTCCGGCCTGGACCCGGCCACCATGGGCATGGGCCCGGTGCCGGCCTCGCGCAAGGCGCTCGAGCGCGCCGGCTGGAAGGCCGAGGAGGTGGACCTGTTCGAGCTCAACGAGGCCTTCGCCGCCCAGGCCTGCGCCGTGAACCAGGAGCTGGGCATCGACCCGGCCAAGGTCAACGTCAATGGCGGGGCGATCGCCCTCGGCCACCCCATCGGCGCCTCGGGCTGCCGCGTGCTGGTCACGCTGCTGCATGAGATGCGCCGCCGGGGCGCGGACAAGGGCCTGGCGGCGCTGTGCATCGGCGGCGGCATGGGCGTGGCGATGGCGGTCGAGCGCTGCTGAACGTGCCTGCCCGGATCGGTGTTTACCTGAAGAAAAGACCCGAGGAACCCTGGTTAGAGTGACCAGGCCAACAACAGAGAAGGAGTAGAAAAATGTCCCAGAAAGTAGCGTACGTGACCGGTGGCATGGGAGGCATCGGCACCGCGATCTGCCAGCGCCTGCACAAGGAGGGGTTCAAGGTCATCGCCGGCTGCGGGCCGACGCGCGACTACCAGAAATGGCTCGACGAGCAGAAGGAACAGGGCTATACGTTCTACGCCTCGGCGGGCAACGTGGGCGACTGGGACTCCACCGTCGCCGCCTTCGAGAAGGCCAAGGCCGAGCACGGCAGCATCGACGTGCTGGTCAACAACGCCGGCATCACGCGCGACCGCATGTTCATCAAGATGACGCGCGAGGACTGGGACGCGGTGATCGAGACCAACCTGAACTCCATGTTCAACGTGACCAAGCAGGTCGTGGCCGACATGGTGGAAAAGGGCTGGGGCCGCATCATCAACATCTCCAGCGTGAACGGCGAGAAGGGCCAGGCCGGCCAGACCAACTATTCGGCTGCCAAGGCCGGCATGCACGGCTTCACCATGGCGCTGGCGCAGGAGATGGCCACCAAGGGCGTCACGGTGAACACCGTGGCACCGGGCTACATCGGCACCGACATGGTCAAGGCCATCCGCCCGGACGTGCTGGAAAAAATCGTCGGCACCGTGCCGGTCAAGCGCCTGGGCGAGCCCAGCGAGATTGCCTCCATCATCGCCTGGCTGGCCAGCGAAGAGGGCGGCTACGCCACCGGCGCCGAGTTCTCGGTCAACGGCGGCCTGCACATGAACTGACGAGCATTCTCATTCAGGGGCACACGAAAAAACCCGCTTTCAGCGGGTTTTTTCATTGGAAAGATGGGAAAGCCGGCTCTCAAGGGGGAAAAGCGGGGCGGGGCCGGCGCCCGCCCCGGCGGCCGTCACAGACGGGCCGGAGCGCGCTTGCGATCGCGTTCGTCTTCGGGCCAGGCGGACAGGACAGCGGTGGTGTTCATGACAGAGACCTCCAATAGATGGAAGGAACAACGCATTGCTGCACCGCAGCGTTGACAGCGCCGAGTAAAAAACCTTTCCGGCTTGTAACCGGCCCGGCGTTCCTCGCGCCTACTCTGCCAGCGCCTCGGCTTCCAGTGCCTCGATGGCCTCGCTCAGCTCCAGCCAGCGCTCCTCCAGCGTGTCGATCTCGTCGTTGCAGGCCTTGAGGCGGCGGCCGCACTCGGCGATCTCGGCCGGCGGCAGGGGGGCGCTCAAGCGCTCTTCCAGGTCTGTGCGCTCACCCGTCAGCGCGGCCAGGCGGGCATCGATCCGGGCCAGTTCCTGCCGCAGCGGGCGGGTGCGCTGCGCCAGCTGCTGGCGCGCCTGGGCGCTGGCCTTGCGCTGCTCGCGGCCGCTGGCGGCCGGCGCGCGCGCTGCAGCCTGCAGGGGAGCGCTTGCGTCCTGCTGCTCGCGCGCGGCCTCGCGCAGGCGGCGCGACTCCTCCAGCAGATAGCGCTGGTAGGTGTCCAGGTCGCCGTTGAACGGGGCCACGGTGCCGGCGCCCACCAGCCAGAAATCCTCACACACGGCACGCAGCAGAGCCCGGTCGTGGCTGACCAGCATGACGGTGCCGTCGAAGTCGCCCAGCGCCAGGGCCAGCGCCTCGCGCGTGACCAGGTCGAGGTGGTTAGTGGGTTCGTCCAGCAGCAGCAGGTTGGGGCGCTGCCAGACGATCATGGCCAGCACCAGCCGGGCCTTCTCGCCCCCGCTCATGCTGCCGACCGGCTGGCGCACCATGTCGCCCGTGAAGTTGAAGCTGCCCAGGTGGTTGCGCAGCTCCTGTTCGCGCGCTTCCGAAGCCGCCTCCAGCCCCAGCTCGCGCGCCAGGCGCACCATGTGCTGCAGCGGGTCGTCGCCCGGGCGCAGCACGTCCAGCTCCTGCTGGGCAAAGTAGCCGATGGTCAGGCCCTTGCCCTCGGTCACGGCGCCCGCAAGCGGGGCCATTTCGCGGGCGATGGTCTTGACCAGCGTGGACTTTCCCTGGCCGTTGGCGCCCAGGATGCCAATGCGCTGGCCGGCCAGCACCGAGCGGTTGACGCCGCGCAGGATGACCTTCTCGCCACCAGCGTCGTCCCGGTAGCCGAACGCGGCGTCGGTAATGGCGAGCATGGGGTTGGGCAGGTTGGCCGGCTCCCGGAAGATGAACTGGAAGTCGGCGCTGGCCAGCACGGGCGCGATTTTCTCCATGCGCTCGATCTGCTTGACCCGGCTTTGTGCTTGGCGCGCCTTGGTTGCCTTGGCCTTGAAACGGTCGATGAAGCGCTGCAGGTGGGCGATCTTGTCCTGCTGGCGCTCGTAGGCCGACTGCTGCAGCACAAGCTGCTGGGCCCGCAGCTCCTCGAAGCGGCTGTAATTGCCGCCGTAGCGGGTGAGCTGGGCATGCTCGATGTGCAGGGTGACGCCGGTGACGGCGTCCAGGAACTCGCGGTCGTGGCTGATGACGATCAGCGTGCCGGCGTAACGCTTGAGCCAGGCCTCCAGCCAGACCAGCGCGTCCAGGTCCAGGTGGTTGGTGGGCTCGTCTAGCAGCAGCAGGTCGGACGGGCTCATCAGCGCGCGCGCCAGCTGCAGCCGCATGCGCCAGCCGCCGGAAAACCCGTTGACCGGCTGCTGCAGCTGCGCCACCTGGAACCCCAGCCCGAGGATCAGGCTCTGCGCCCGGGCCTCCGCGTCGTGGGCGCCGGCGTCGCCCAGGTCCGCGTGCGCCTGGGCGATCGCCATGCCGTCACCGCGCTGCTCGGCCTGGCCCAGCGCCTGGCGCAGCTGCTCCAGGCGCGAGTCGCCCTGCAGCACGAAGTCGGTGGCGGACTCGCCGGTCTCGGGCATCTCCTGCGCGACTTCGGCCACGCGCCACTGCGCGGGCAGGGAAAAGTCGCCCGCGTCCTCATGCAGGCTGCCACGCAGCAGGGCGAACAGGGACGATTTGCCGGCGCCATTGCGCCCGACCAGGCCCACGTGCTCACCGGGTTGAATGGTGGCGCTGACGCCGTCGAGCAGGACCTTGGCGCCGCGGCGCAAGGTGACATTCTTGAGAGAGATCATTTCAGAAAAACTGCGCCAGCGCCGTACGTGTGATGAGCAGCACCTGGTCCTCGCCGGCGCTGGTGGGCAGCCACAGCACGGGCAGGTGGGCAAAAGCGGCTTCGAAGTGGTCGCGCTCGTTGCCGATCTCCAGCACCAGCACGGCATGCTCGGTCATGCAGGCGGCGGCGCCGGCCAGCAACCCGCGCACGAAGTCCATGCCGTCGTCGCCGCCGGCCAGCGCCAGGGCGGGCTCGGCCCGGTATTCCTCGGGCAGGTCGGCCATGCTGCGCGCGTTCACGTAGGGCGGGTTGCACAGGATCAGGTCCCACGGCCCGGGCACGGCCTGCAGGCCATCGCTGTGCACCAGGCGCACGCGCTGCTGCAGACCATGGCGCTGCACGTTGATGCGTGCCACCTCCAGCGCGTCGGGCGAGAGGTCGGCACCGGTCACCTCGATCTCGGGCCAGGCCAGTGCAGCCAGCACCGCCAGGCTGCCGTTGCCGGTGCACAGGTCGAGCACCTGCCGCGTGTGTGCGCCCAGCCAGGGGTCGATGCTGCCGTCGGCCAGCAGCTCGGCGATGAAGCTGCGCGGCACGATGGCGCGCTCGTCCACATAGAAGGGCACGCCCTGCAGCCAGGCCTCGCGCGTGAGATAGGCGGCCGGCTTGCGCGTGGTGATGCGTTCATCAAAAAGAAGAGCAACCTTTCGTTGCTGGTCCTCGGTTACAGGGATATTTCCTGCAGATTCCGGGCCGCCATCGAGCGGGCTGTCCAGTGGCAGGCCGAGGGCCCAGAGCACCAGCCACGCAGCCTCGTCATCGGCATTGGCCGTGCCATGACCGAAAGCGACGCCGGCCTCGCGCAGGCGCTGTGCACCGCTGGTCACCAGTGCGGCGACGCTCGTCCCTTGTGCCCCGCTCATGCGCGCGCCGCCAGCCAGGAGCGCACAGGCACGGACGGGAGAAAAGAAAAGCAAGGTAGCGAGAGCGGAAGAGGGCGCATTGGGGCAGAGAGAAGCGTCAATCGGGCTTGAGGTCCAGCGTGATGCCGCCGAACGGAGCGGGGGGATTGTCCCGCAACTGCGCGTCCTCCCGGCGGGCCCTGCCTCCACGGCCGGTGGACGCAAAGTCGTTTTGCAGGCGCCACGTCAGGTTGGTGGGCGAATCGGCATGGGCCAGGGCCTGCTCGCGCTCGACCTGGCCGCTCTTGACCAGCTGCGCCAGGGACTCCTCGAACGTCTGCGAGCCCTCGGCCATGGAGGTCTCCATGGCGTCGCGCACCCCCGAGAAATTGCCTTGTTCGATCAGATCGGCCACGAGCTTGGTGTTGAGCAGCACCTCGGCGGCCGGCACGCGCGTGCCCGAGGCGGTGCGCACCAGGCGCTGCGAGACGATGGCGCGCAGCGCCGAGGCCAGGTCGCCCAGCATGCTCGCCCGCACCTCGACCGGGTAGAACGAGAGGATGCGGTTGAGCGCGTGGTAGCTGTTGTTGCCGTGCAGCGTGGCCAGGCACAGGTGACCCGACTGGGCATAGGCGATGGCCGCGGACATGGTCTCGCGGTCGCGGATCTCGCCGATCAGGATGACGTCGGGCGCCTGGCGCAGGGCATTCTTCAGCGCCGTGTGCAGCGACTCGGTGTCGCTGCCGACCTCGCGCTGGTTGACGATGGAGCGCTTGTTGGTGAACTGGTACTCGATCGGGTCTTCCACCGTCAGGATGTGGCCCGCCGCGGTCTGGTTGCGCTCTTCTATCATGGCGGCCAGCGTCGTGCTCTTGCCCGAGCCGGTGGCGCCCACCATCAGGATCAGGCCGCGCTTTTGCAGGATGAGGTCACCCAGCACCGCAGGCAGGCCCAGGCTGGACAGCGCCGGGATTTGCTGGGTAATGAAGCGCACCACCACCGCGCAGGAGCCGCGCTGGCGCATGGCACTGACGCGAAACCGTCCCACGCCCTGCAGTGGCACGCCCAGGTTGAGCTCGCCCGTGGCCTGGAAGGCGGCGATGGCGTCCTGCGGCACGATCTCGGCCAGCAGCTGCAGCGGCGCTTCCACCGACAGCGGCTGCTGGCTGATCGGCACGCACTCGCCGTGGATGCGCAGCAGTACCGGCGCATTGGCCGACAGATAGACATCGGATGCGCCCTGGTCGGCCATCAGGCGCAGGATTCTTTCCATCGTCGTCACGAAACCCCCTGAAGTGTTGCTTGCCTCGATGGGCCAGGATTATTCCGCGCACGCCGCTGGCTGCCAGGGGCGGACGGATCATCGGCGCCGGACCTGATGAAGCGACCAGGGGTATCCTGCGTTACCACAGGTATCATGCATCGCGGTCTTTTGGGGCCGTCTTGGCGATTCTTGCAGCGGAGGCAGTGAGCAAATGCAGCGGATGTTTTTTCTGCGGCCAGGTGTCTGGCTGATGCGCCGGATGTCCTTTTCCGCCAAGGTGGCGCTGCTTGGGGGCAGCGCGGTGGTGGCACTGCTGCTGGTGGCGGTGGCGCACTCTGCCGCTCCTCCCTTCCTGTGGGCCCTGGCTGGGGCCTTGGCACTGCTGCTGGCCTACCTGGCTGCGGCGCTGTGGGCCGCCACCGTGCCGGGGCTGGCACGCCTGTCGCGCACCATCGACGCCATCGCCCACGGTGACCTGTGTGCGCGCGCCGGACTGTCGGGACAGGACGACCTGGCGCGGCTCGGGCAGCAGCTCGACCGCATGGCCCTGGCCCTCTCGGCCATGGTGGCCGACATCCGCAGCAACGCCGCCCTGGTGGCGCATGCGGGCGAGAGCCTGGCTCGCGATACGGAGGAGCTGTCCACGCGCACCGAGCAGCAGGCAAGCAGCCTCGAAGAGACGGCCGCCAGCGTCGAGCAGCTCACCGCCACAGTCATGAGCAACGCCCAGGCCGCATCGGTGGCCGACCAGCGCGCCGCGCAGGTGGCGCACGCCTCCGAGGAGGGCACGCAGACCATGGCGCGCGCCGTGCAGTCCGTGGGCACCATCCAGGGCGATGCGCGGCGCATGAGCGAGATCATCGGCGTGATCGACAGCATCGCCTTTCAGACCAACATCCTCGCGCTGAATGCCGCGGTGGAGGCTGCGCGCGCTGGCGAGCAGGGCCGAGGCTTTGCCGTGGTGGCCGGCGAGGTGCGCACGCTCGCAGGCCGCTCGGCGGAGGCAGCGCGCGAGATCCGCACGCTGATCAGCGCCTCGGTGCAGCAGGTCGAATCCAGCGCCCGGCTGATGCGTTCGGCAGGCGAGGGCATCACCTCCATGACCAACGACATGCGCGCGGTTGCCCTGCACGTGAGCGAGATCTCGCGTTCGGTCACGGAGCAGGGCGAGGGGCTGCGCGAGATCGGCACGGCCGTCCAGCAGCTGGAAGCCATCACCCAGCGCAACGCGTTGATGGTGGCCGAGAGCCTGCGCCAGGCGCATGCGCTGCAGGGGCGCGCCGGCAGCCTGTCTAACGCAGTGCAGGTCTTCCGGCTGCAGCAAGGCACTGCCGAGGAAGCGACGGCGCTGGTGCAGCGCGCCGCGCAGCTGCAGCAGCGCATGGGCCGGGTGCAGGACTTCCTGCGTGCCGTCACCGACCCGGCCGAGCCGTTCCATGACCGAGACATGTACGTGTTCGCGCTCGATGCGGCGGGCACCTATCTGGCCTTTGCGGGCAACCCCGGCAAGGTGGGCACGCGCGTGCAGGACGTGCCTGGCATCGATGGCGATGGGCTCATGCATGCCATCGTGGCACAGGCCGACCAGGGCCCGGGATGGGTGGAATACGACTTCACCAACCCGACCACGGGCAACGTGCAGACCAAGATGTCGTTCGTGCAGCGCCTGGGCGAGCTGTATCTGGGCTGCGGCGTCTACAAGAAGCTGGCGATCGCCTGAGCGGCTCGCCCCGGGCCTCAGGCGCGCCGGGCGCGCGCGGCCGCCAGCGCTGCTGCAACCGCAGCGCGCTTGTCGGGCAGGGAGGGCGCGGGCCCATCTTGTTGGGGGCCGTCCTCAGCCGCTGGGGAGGGCTGCTGACCCAGCCTCAGGGTGCGGGCGGCGTAGCGCTGGCGAGCCTGCATGGCCTGCTGCGGGCTCCAGGCCTGCCAGCCGGTGCGCTGGCCACTGGCATTTTCCATAAGGATGCAGTCCACCGGGCACACGGGCACGCACAGCTCGCAGCCCGTGCAGTGGGCGGCAATCACGGTATGCATGCGCTTGTTCAGGCCCAGGATGGCGTCGGTAGGGCAGGCTTTGATGCACAGAGTGCAGCCGATGCACCAGGCTTCGTCAATCACCGCCAGGCTCAAGGGGCCTTCAGCGCCGCATTCCGGGTCCAGCGGGATGGGTTCGCGGCCGGTCAGCGCAGCCAGCCGCGCGACTCCCTGCGCGCCGCCGGGTGGGCAGCGGTTGATGGCCGCTTCATCCTGGGCGACCGCCTGCGCGTAGGCGGCACAGTCCGGGTAGCCACAGCGCCGGCACTGGGTCTGCGGCAGCGCGGCATCGATGAGGGCAGCCAGGCTGGCTGCAGCCGCCTGCCGGGT
This sequence comes from Melaminivora sp., assembly GCF_032059615.1. Classification (NCBI taxonomy): domain Bacteria; kingdom Pseudomonadati; phylum Pseudomonadota; class Betaproteobacteria; order Burkholderiales; family Comamonadaceae; genus Melaminivora; species Melaminivora sp. The sequence goes on from NZ_DAMCAM010000044.1 coordinate 15,900, forward strand.
CATGGGGCGTCCCTTCAGGCGGCGGCGCGCTGCGGCCCACTGGCCAGAGCCAGGGCACGCTGCTTGTTCAGCGCCTTGTTGCCTTCGAGGATGAAGTCGCGCACCTGCGGATAGACGATCTCGCGCCAGCGCCGGCCGCTGAAAATGCCGTAGTGGCCCGCGCCCTTGACCTCCAGGTGGGTCTTGTCCTGGGCCGGGATGCCGCTGCACAGGTCTTGCGCCGCCTGGGTCTGGCCGCTGCCGGAGATGTCGTCCAATTCGCCTTCCACCGTCATCAGCCGCGTGTTGCGGATGTCCTGCGGGCGCACGCGTTCGATCTGCCCGTCCGGCGAACGCACGTCCCAGGTGCCGTGGACCAGGCTAAAGTCCTGAAACACAGTGCGGATGGTCTCCAGGTAATAGTGCGCGTCCATGTCGAGCACGGCGTTGTACTCGTCATAGAACTTGCGGTGCGCCTCGGCGCTGGCGTCGTCGCCCTTGACCAGGTTCTTGAAGTAGTCGTAGTGGCTGGTGGCGTGGCGATCCGGGTTCATGGCGATGAAGCCCGTGTGCTGCAGGAAGCCGGGATAAACCTGCCTGCCGGCCCCGGGAAACTTGCTCGGCACCGGATAAATCACGTTGTTCTCGAACCACTCGAAACTGCGCTGCGTGGCCAGATTGTTCACCTCGGTCGGCGAGCGGCGCGCGTCGATGGGCCCGCCCATCATGGTCATGGTCAGGGGCGTGGTCTCGCCGCGGCTGGCCATGAGCGAGACGGCGGCGAGCACCGGCACCGTGGGCTGGCAGACGCTCACCACGTGGCAGTTGCCATAGGTCGCCTGCAGACGCCGGATGAACTCCTGCACGTAATTGATGTAGTCGTCCAAGTGGAACTCGCCTTCCTCCAGCGGCACCATGCGGGCGTTCTTCCAGTCGGTGATGTAGACCTTGTGGCCACCGAGCATGGTGCGCACGGTGTCGCGCAGCAAGGTGGCGTAGTGGCCCGACAGCGGCGCCACGACCAGCACCACGGGCTGGTCCTTGAGCTTGGTGAGCGTGGCCGGATCGTCGGTGAAACGCTTGAAGCGGCGCAGCTCGCAGAAGGGCTTGTCCAGTTCGACACGCTCGTGGATGGCCACCTCGACGCCGTCCACCGGCACGGTGCGGATGCCGAACTCGGGCTTCTCGTAGTCCTTGCCGAGGCGGTACATCAGCTCGTAGGCCGCCGAAACGCGGTGCGCCAGCTGCGTCTGTCCAAAGGGCGTGCCAGGGTTGCTGAAGAACTTGGCGGTGGCCTGCGCCAGCTCGGCGAAGGGCTCCATCAGGCTGCGCTGGGTTTCGTAGAGGGTGTAGAGCATGGTGTAAATAAGTGTTGCAATTGATGTATATCAGCAACGCGGTCCTGCGACGGTGGTGCTTCTACGTATAGATAGTCGCCTGAAGGACAGGGCGCGTGCAGCGCGGTCTTTTCCGGTTCCTTGCTGCTATTTTTGTGATAGCTGCGGCGCCCGGTCTGTCGGACTCCAGCGACCCTGCCTATAGTGTTTGAACCTGAAGCCACGTCTCAAAGGCCGCCCGGGCGCTGTTGCGCAGCGCGTTGTGAAAGACCTCGCGATTGGCCAGATAAAGACAGTGGCGCACCACGGTGAGGGGCGCGAAGGCGGCGCCCGGGTTGGCGGCCTCGTAGGCCTGGCGGTAGCGCCGCACCAGGGTGAAGTTCTCGCGCATCAGGGCATTGAACTGGGCCCGGGTCAGGCCGGGGGCCCAGCCGCGCAGCTCATCGACGAAATGGTCCACGCGCCGCGCGTCGAACTCGTGGCCAGGGAAGAAATGCCGCCCGATGCGCAGGAAGCTGAAGGCATTGAGTTCGCTGCGCGCATCGGCGGCCCGCGCCGTGGAGGCCGCCGGCTCGGGCACCTCGTCGTCCGTGCGCCGCAGCTCGGCGTCGGTGGCGTCGCGAATCTGCCGGAACTCGCGGTCCGCCAGCTCGAACAGCGCCGACAGCACGTTGATGCGCCGCTTGAGCTCGGCCGGGATCGATTTTTTGTACTTGATGCGATGGTCCAGCACGCTCCAGGCGTCCTGGATGATGGTGCGCACCTGCAGCTCGAACGAGGACCGCAGGTGCGAACCGGCGTCGTCGGCCGGCGCCAGCGCGGGCTTGAGCTGCAGGTCCAGGTGCAGACCCATATAGCCGAAGGACGCCTCCGTGCCCTGCACCGCGCTGACCTTGTCGGACACGTCGATCACGTCGAAGTGCGACTGCACCAGCTGCGCCACCTTGGGCAGCTCGTCCTCGTACAGGCACACCACGCGCACGCCGAGCAGGTCGGTGATGCAGGGCCTGATTTCGTAGGGCGCCCCGCCTTCCTCCAGGGCCGTGCGGTACTTGCGCGCGAATTTGCGCAGGCATTCGTCCTGGTCCTTGACGCGGCCCTCGACCTTGGCGATCTCGATGTCAGAGGCCTGGGCCAGCAGCGAGCGCAGGCGCGCCACGTGCAGGGCGCAGGCCTGCTGCAGCGCAGCGTGCTCGCGCTGGTAGAAGTCGCAGAATGCGCGCTCCTCGGGGGACAGGGCGGGGTCGTGGGTCATGGGCGGCATTTTCAGGGGCGGGTACGCGCCAGCGCCATGACTTCGCGCGCCGGACGGTCCTTCAGGCGGTGGTCGCTCCAGACCTGGCGCCAGCGCCGGGCGCCGGGCAGGCCGTTGCGCAGACCGAGCATGTGCCGGGCAACGGCGTACCAGGGCGTGCCGTGCGCGCTGGCCTCGTGCTCCATGTAGGCGACCATGGCCTCCTCGACCCCCTCTCGCGTCAGGGCGCCGGGCGCAGCGCCAAAGAACGCCTCGTCCCAGCGCGCCAGCCACCAGGGGTTGTGGTAGGCCTCACGCCCGACCATGACCCCGTCCACCTGCTGCAGCTGCTCGTGTACCAGCGTGTCGGTGGCAATGCCGCCGTTGATGGCCAGCGTGAGCGCGGGAAAGTCGCGCTTGAGCCGGGCCACCACGTCGTGGCGCAGCGGCGGGATTTCGCGGTTCTCCTTGGGGCTCAGGCCCTTGAGCCAGGCGTTGCGGGCGTGCACGATGAAGACTTGGCAGCCGGCCTCGGCCACGGTGCCGATGAAGTCGCGCACGAAGCTGTAGTCCTCGCGCTGGTCGATGCCGATGCGGTGCTTGACCGTCACCGGCAGCGCCACCGCGTCAACCATCGCCTTGACGCAGTCGGCCACCAGCTGCGGCTCGTTCATCAGGCAGGCGCCGAAGGCGCCGCGCTGCACGCGCTCGCTGGGGCAGCCGCAGTTGAGGTTGACCTCGTCATAGCCCCAGTCGGCCGCCAGCCGGGCGCAGCGCGCCAGGTCGGCCGGCTCGCTGCCGCCCAGCTGCAGCGCGACGGGGTGCTCGGCCTCGCCAAAGCGCAGGTGGCGCTGCACGTCGCCGTGCAGCAGCGCGCCGGTGGTCACCATCTCGGTGTACAGGCGCGCGTGGCGCGTCAGCAGCCGGTGCAGGTGGCGGCAGTGGCGGTCCGTCCAGTCGAGCATGGGCGCGACGGACATGCGCCAGGGACTGCGGGCGGAGGGGCTGGTAGCTACGGTTTGCAAAATAGGGATGTTTTTGGCGTTTCCCGTTGCCAGGCAAGGATGTGTAGCTACTTAAACGATAGCTAAAGCCGGGTGCGGGTCAGCGGCGGGTGTACAGGGATTCGATGGCTGCGGCAAAGTGCGCCATCAGGTTGTTGCGCTTGAGTTTGAGCGTGGGCGTCATGAAGGCGTTCTCGATGGTCCAGGGCGTGAGGCTCAGGTGCACGGCGCGCGGCACGGCGTAGCGCGGAAAGCTCGCCGCCCGACGCTCCATGCGCTCGAGCGCGGCGCGCAGGGCCTTCGGGTCGGACAGGCTCTGCGCCCTGGCCGGGTCCAGCCCGAGTTCGCCGGCGAGGCGGGCCCATTCCCGCGGGTTGAGCACGACCACGGCGGCGATGAAGGGCCGGTCCTCGCCGACCACGAATGCCTGGTCGAACAGCGGATCGGCCGTAAGGGCCAGCTCCAGGTCGCCCGGCGGCACCTTCTCGCCCGTCGAGGTGACGATGATCTCCTTGAGGCGCCCCAGGATGCGGATGCGCCCGTCCACGATCTCGGCCTGGTCCCCGGTGGACAGCCAGCCGTCCGCGCCCAGCACGCGGGCCGTGTCCGCGGGGCGCTTCCAGTAGCCCTTCATGACGATGGGGCCGGCCACCTGCAGCTCGCGATTCTCGCCGATGCGCACCTGCACGCCCGGCAGCGCGCGGCCGACGGTGGCGGGGTCGTTGTCGTCCAGCGTGTTGACACTGACCACCGGCGTGGTCTCGGTCATGCCATAACCCTGCACCAGGGGCAGACCCAGGCCCAGGAAGCAGCGAGCGATGGCCGGCGACAGCGGCGCGCCGCCGCTCACCGCCACGCGCACCCGGCCGCCGAACTGCTCCAGCAGGGGCGCGGCCACCAGCGCCCGCAGCAGCGGCCAGGGCAGCAGGCGCGCCCAGCCGCCGCGTGCCGCCGCGTCGCCCAGGGGCTCGGGCGCCAGGCCCTGGCGGGCGCGAAAGCGCCGCCAGCCCTTGTCCTGCGCGGCGTCGAACAGGCGCTTCTTGAACGGCGAGGTCGAGAGCGTTTCGAGCACCTTTGCGTGCACCCGCTCATAGATGCGCGGCACCGACACCAGCACCGTGGGGCGCACGTTGCGCAGATCCTCGGCCAGTAGCGCCACCGAGCGCGCATAGACGACGCTGCTGCCCGCGGCCATGGGCAGGTAGTAGCCGGCGGTGCGTTCGAAGGTGTGCGACAGCGGCAGGAAGGACAGGAACACGTCCTGCGGCGTGGGCGTGACGCGCGCCAGCACGGCGGCGACGTCGGCCACCACGTTGGCGTGGGTCAGCATCACGCCCTTGGGCTTGCCCGTGGTGCCGCTGGTGTAGACGATGGCAGCCAGGTCCTCGGGCGCGGGACCGGGCGGCAGTGCGGTCTGGTCGCCCGCCCGGCCCAGCCAGTCGCTCAGGGTGAAGATCTGGACGGGGCCGCTGGAGGCGGGCAGGGGAGCGCCGGCCTGCGTCACCACCACCGCCTGCAGGTGGGGCAGAGAGGTGCCCGCGTCACGCACCCGTTCCCACTGCGCCAGCTCGGCAACCACCAGCAGCGAGACCTCGGCATCGGCCAGGATGTAGGCGATGCTGCCCGGGTTGTCGATGGCGTGCAGCGGCACGGGAACGCAGCCGGTGGCCAGAACGGCCTGGTCCACGCTCATGGCGTCGAGGCCGTTGGGCAGCAGGATGGCGACGCGCGCCGCCTGGGGCAGGCCGATGGTGGCGAGAGCCCGGCTGAAGTGCTGCACGCGCGCCAGTGCCTGTGCCCAGTCCAGCCGCTTCCAGTCGCCGGCGGCGGCGTCCCATTCCTGGTAGGCCTCGCCTTGCGGAGTGGCGCGGGCGCGCAGCGCCAGCAGTTCAGGCACGGTGTGCGCCGTGCCCAGGCCGGGAAATGCATCGGTCATGGAGAGGGTTTCACCGGGCCTGGGCCCGCACTTCATCAGGGGAAACCCTAAATCATACCCGTAGGCTCCTGCGCCTCGGCGCCGTAGCGCTGGCACTGATTCTTGCCGGCCTGCTTGGCCTGGTACATGGCCTGGTCGGCGCGGCGCAGCAGTAGGTCGGGCGTGTCGGCGTCCAGGGGATAGATGCTCACGCCAATGCTGGCGGACACGCGGGCGGTGCCGCTGTCCAGCGCCACCGGCTCGTTGACCAGTTGCAGCACCCGCTCAAGCACGGGCCGGCAGTCCCGCGGGCTGTCCAGGTCGCCCAGCAGCAGCGCCATCTCGTCGCCGCCCAGGCGCGCCAGGGTGTCCTGCGCGCGCAGCAGGCCCTGGATGCGCCGGCCCATCTCCACCAGCAGCAGGTCGCCGGCGTCGTGGCCGTGCCGGTCGTTGACCTGCTTGAAGCCGTCCAGGTCCAGGTAGCACACGGCCAGCAGCCGCTGCCCGCGCTGCGCCCGGGCGATGCCCTGGCGCAGGCGGTCGGCCAGCAGCCGGCGGTTGGGCAGGCCGGTCAGGCCATCGTGCAGGGCGATGCGTTCGAGCTTCTGCTCATACGCCTTGGCCGCCGTGATGTCGGTGATGACCGCAATGCTGTGGCTCGACGGCAGCTCGCCCTCGCGCACCGCCGCGATGGACACGCGCTGCGCCAGCGTCTGGCCGTGCGCATCGTCCATGGTCAGCTCGCCCTGCCAGTGCCCGCGCTGCTCGACGGCCTGCCAGATGGGCGCGAAGTCCACCCCTTCATAGAGGGCCTCCAGACCGCGCTCCAGACAAGCGTCGCGCGGGTGCCCCGTCATGCGCTCGAAGCCCGGGTTCAGGTCCACGATGCGCCGCTGCGCGTCCAGGATGGCGATGGCCTCGTAGCTGTGATGGAATACGCTGGCGGCGATGCGCAGCTGCGCCTGGGCCTGCTTGAGCGCCGTGAGGTCGGTCAGAAAGCCCACGAACAGCGGCTGGCGGCGCGGGCCGAAGCGCCCCACCGCCAGACGCAGCGGCACGGTGCCACCGTCCCGGCGCAGGCCGATGACCTCGCGGCCGATGCCGATGATGTGGGCCTGGCCGGTCGCCATGTAGCGCTCCAGGTGGCCGTCGTGCGCGCTGCTGAAGGGCTCGGGCATCAGCATGCGCACGTTGCGCCCCACCAAGTCCTGCTCGCTCCAGCCGAAGATGCGCTCGGCCGAGCGGTTGGCGCTTTGCACGATGCCGTGGTGGTCAATCGTGATGATGGCGTCCACGGCGGTGTCCACCAGCGCGCGCAGGCGCAGCTCGTTGCTGTGCACCTGACGGAACAGTTCACGGTAGCGCATCAGCCCGTTGAGCACGAGCAGCAGCGCCCCGACGATGGACAGGGTGAGCGTGAGCGCCAGGGCCAGCGGGTGCTGCCAGGTGACCTGCGCCTGCGCCTGCAGGGCGGGCGGGCCCGTGAACCGCGCCGCGCCCATGGCGGTGTAGTGCATGCCCGAAATGGCCAGGCCCATGACCACGGCGGCAGCCAAGCGCGCGCGGGCCGGCGCCAGCCCCAGGCCCGCGAGGCCGAAGTGCAGCCAAAGGGCCAGAGTGGCCAGCACCAGTGCCACGATGACGGAGACGGCGAACTGCAGCGGATCGTAGCGCAGGCCGCCTTCAAGCCGCAGGGCGGCCATGCCGCCGTAATGCATCAGGCCGACGCCCAGCCCCAGCAGCGCGCCACTGCCCAGCAGCTGCCGCCGCCTGACCTGGCGCTGCACCAGCAGCCGGAAGGCGACCCAGGCCGCCGCCAGCGACGGCAGCATGGACAGCATGGTCAGGCGCAGGTCGTAGCCCACCGGCACGGGCAGGCGCCAGGCCAGCATGCCGATGAAATGCATGGCCCAGACGCCCAGACCCAGCGCGGCCGCGCCGCTGGCGAGGGCGGTGTGCCTGCGGGCCGTGCCCGGAGGCAGGCGCCGTGCCTGTTCGGCCAGGTGCAGGGCCAGGGCGGAGGTGGCGATCGCCACCGCGATGGAGAGAACCACCAGTGCCGCGTCGTGGTGGCCGGAGATGAAAGCGTCGGAGCCTGGGCCGGAGAGGAAAAATCGCTCCATCGTCATGACGTTGCTGCAGCCTTCTTCTGCGCGATGCACGGCCGGGATCTCGTGGCGTGGCCCGGTCTGGCGTCAGCGCCATTGGAAGGGGCGCGCCGGGACGACATCTGTAGGGCAACAGGCCCTGAACCGGAGAGAGGAACGGGTGCCCGGCCGTCGGCGGCCAGGGCAGTGGCCAGATCAGCCCGCCGCTTCCAGGCCGCTGGCGAAGTGCTCCCGCATGGCGCGCTCGGTGGCCTCGGCGTTGCGCGCGCGCAGCGCGGCCATCAGCGCTCCATGCTCGGCCAGCGACTGCTCGATGCGGCCCTGCTTGAACAGCGAGTTGTGGCGGTTGAGCTTCATGACCTTGCGCAGGTCGGCCACGACCTGGCTGAGCCAGCGGTTGTCGGCCATCTCCAGCAGGCGCATGTGGATGCGCTCGTTGATGGCGAAGAAGCGCTCCCGGTCCTGCGTGGCCGCGGCCAGCTCCTCGTGCAGGGCCTCGAGCTCGCGCAGCTGCGCGGGCGTGGCGCGGGCTGCCACGCTGGCCGCCGCGTCGCGCTCCAGCAAGCTGAGCAGGTGATAGACGTCGCGCAGGTCCTTCTCGCTCATCTCGGTGACGTAGGCACCGCGGCGCACCTTCATGGTCACCAGGCCCTCGGCGGCCAGCACCTTGAGTGCCTCGCGCAGCGGCGTGCGGCTGATGCCGAACTCCTCGGCGATCTTGAGCTCGTCGATCCAGGCGCCCGGCTCCAGCTCGCGGCGGAAAATGCGCTGGCGCAGCTCCTCCGCCACCTGTTCGTAGAGCGCGCGGGGAGTGAGGGACACGGCGGACATGCGCGCAAATGTAGCGCAGAAAAACTAAGAATTAATAATTACAGATCCGTTAAACTCCGGCGATCGCCCGCGCAGGCCTTGCGTGCCTGCCGCGCTTTTTCGCCCACCCGCAACAGCGCATCAGCCCTATGAGCCAGCACTCCGATCCCCTGTTCAAGCCCGCAACCCTGGAAGACTGGGCCCGCGCCGCCGCCAAGTCTGCCCCTGGCGGCGACGTGCAGGCCCTGAACTGGGTCACGCCTGACGGCATCACCGTCAAGCCGCTCTACACCGCCGAGGACACGGCCAGCCTGCCCTACGCCAACACGCTGCCGGGCTTTGAGCCCTACGTGCGCGGCCCGCAGGCCACCATGTATGCCGTGCGGCCCTGGACGATTCGCCAGTACGCGGGCTTTTCGACCGCCGAAGAATCCAACGCCTTTTATCGCAAGGCATTGGCCGCAGGCGGGCAGGGCGTATCGGTGGCGTTCGACCTGGCGACGCACCGCGGCTACGACAGCGACCACCCACGCGTGACGGGCGACGTCGGCAAGGCCGGCGTGGCCATCGACAGCGTGGAGGACATGAAGATCCTGTTCGACGGCATCCCGCTGGACAAGGTGAGCGTCAGCATGACCATGAACGGCGCTGTGCTGCCGGTGCTGGCCGGCTATGTGGTGGCGGCGGAGGAGCAGGGCGTTTCGCAGGACCAGCTGTCGGGGACCATCCAGAACGACATCCTCAAGGAGTTCATGGTCCGCAATACCTATATCTACCCCCCGAAGCCGTCGATGCGCATCATCGGCGACATCATCGAGTACACGGCCAAGAACATGCCCAAGTTCAACTCGATCTCGATCTCGGGCTACCACATGCAGGAGGC
>NZ_DAMCAM010000045.1:0-23942 GCF_032059615.1 Melaminivora sp.
CTCCAAGGCCATCCAGACCAGCGACCAGATGCTGGCCAAGCTGTCGCAACTGTGAAGGACACCGCCATGAACACCGCCACCCGCCTCGCCCGCCTGCTGGCCGCCGCTGCCGCCGCGCTGCTGGCCGTCGGCTGCGCCAGCGTCAACCCGGCCCCGCCCGTGGACGTGCTGCCCACGCAGCTGCCCATCGTCGAGGCCCTGCCCCAGCCCGCCCTGGGCGGGCGCGCCACGGGCAGCCTGTTCCACGCGGCCAGCTACCGCCCGGGCTTTGAGGACCCGCGCGCGCGCTACGTGGGCGACATGGTGACCATCGAGATCCTGGAGAAGATCGACGCCAAGCAGGGCAGCAAGTCCAATGTCGACCGCAAGTCTGGCGCCGAGGGCGGCATCACGGGGATACCGCTGTTGCCCACCCGACTGGCCGGAAAGATCGCCGACCGTTCCAAGATTGGCGCCGAGTACGGCAGCACCTTCAAGGGCGGCGGCGACACCAGCAGCAGCAACGAGTTCAAGAGCTTCATCACGGCGGTCGTCACCGAAGTGCTGCCCAACGGGCATTTGGTTGTCACGGGCGAGAAGCAGGTCGGCGTGAACCGCAGCGTGGACGTGCTGCGCTTTTCCGGCATCGTGGACCCGCGCAACCTGCGCCGCGGCGCCGGCGGCCATGCCGGCAGCGTGATCGACTCGCGCTATGTGGCCAACGTGCGCGTGGTCTCGCGCGGGCTCGGCGAGCAGGCCGAGGCCCAGGCCGTGGGCTGGCTGGCGCGCGCCTTCAACAACGTCACGCCGTTCTGACGCCTGCCATGCGCCTGCTGACCACCCTGCTGCTGGCGCTGCTGCTCGCGCCGCTGGCGCAGTCGGCGGCACGCGCGCAGGATTTGCGCGACCCCGCCGGCCAGGCCTTCACCGTCTGGCCGAACATCCCCGTCGTGCGGGCCGCCGACCTGGCCGAGTACGAGGCCGACCGCAAGGCGTTCGGCGACCTGCACGCCGACAAGGCCGACCCGGCCAAGGTGACGGCGGCGCTGGCTGCCATCGACAACCTGCAGGCCCACCACGAGCGGCGCGCCCTGGCGCAGCTCGGGCGCAGCCTGAACGCGCAGCTGATCGGCGAGCTCGACGGCCTGGCCCGGCGCGCCCGGCTGGCCAGCCCCAGGCTGCGCTTCGACTTCGCCGACATCACGCCCGAGGACCTGCAGACCCCCACGCCGCCGCAGGAGCTCAAGGCGCGCGCCGCGCGCATCCAGCTGGCGGCCTACATCACCTACACACGACTGGAGGGCCACCTGGTGCAGGCCACGGCCACGCTGGTCAAGCTCAGGAGCGGCGCCTCGCAGAGCTTCACCGTCACCGCGCCGGTCACCTCCCTGGCCGAGTCGCTGGCGCGCGAGCTGTTCGATTACTTCGAGGGCACGCGCTTTGCCGCGCCGCGCAATCCCAACCCGGGGCTGGAGTGGCTGACGGCCGCGCCGGGGCACGCCGACCAGCTGGTCTCGCGCGAGGTGGCGCTGCGCTGGTGCGACCGCCAGGGCGCGCAGCTGCCCACGGCCGACGAGCTGGCCGCGGCCGAGGCGGCGGGTTTCCACGGCGGCGGCGTGGCCCTGCGCACGGGCGGGGTCTACCACGTGCAGTCGGGCCTGTACGACACGGCCGCGGCCGCCTCGGGCACCGGGGCGCTGCGCGCCAACCACCTGGCGGGCGTGCCCAACGGGCAGTACTACTGCGTGCGCCACGCGCTGGCGCCCGAGCCGGCGGTACGCAGCGCGCGCAGGCGCCGGTAGGCTGCGACGGGTTTCCTTTTTTGATAGCGCAAAGTCCTTTCCAGACAAGGGTTCAAGCGCTTTTCGCATGAAATTCTGCGCGCGCCGGCGGCGATAAGCCGGCCCATCCCCCCGCTTTTCCAGCCATTGCCGGCGGCCCGTCTCTTCACAATCAGGGCCATGATTTCCCCGGCCCTCACCCTTCGCATCGCCCCCTGGCTCGCTGCCGTGCTGCTGGCGCTGGCCTGGGCCACGCCCGCTCACGCCCTGCGCATCAAGGAGATCGCCGCCGTGCAGGGCGTGCGCAGCAACCAGCTGTCGGGCTATGGCCTGGTGGTGGGGCTCGATGGCACGGGCGACCAGTCCACGCAGATGCCGATCACCGCGCAGGCCATGAGCAACTACCTGCAGCAGATGGGCATCTCGCTGCCTCCGGGCACCAACGTGCCGCAGCTCAAGAACGTGGCCACCGTCGTGGTCACCGCGCAGCTGCCGGCCTTCGCCCAACCGGGCCAGGCGATTGACGTGGCCGTCTCCTCCATCGGCAATGCCAAGTCGCTCAAGGGCGGCACGCTGATCGCCACGCCGCTGCGCGGCGCCGACGGCGAGATCTACGCGCTGGCCCAGGGCAACGTGGTGGTGGGCGGCGCGGGCGCCTCGGCCGGCGGCTCCAAGGTGCAGGTCAACCACCTGAGCGCCGGGCGCATCCCCGAGGGCGCGCAGGTCGAGCGCAGCGTGCCCACGCCGCTGCACGGTGGCGAGACCATCACCCTGGGCCTGAACGCCTCGGACTTCCAGGCCGCGCGCAAGGTGGCCATGGCCATCAACGCCCGTTCGGGCCCCGACACCGCCACGGCACTGGACGGGCGCACCGTGCAGGTGCGCGCGCCCATCGACCCGGGCGCGCGGGTGAACTTCATCGCCGAACTCGAAGAGCTGCAGTTGCCCGATTCCACGCCCGCGGCCAAGGTGGTCATCAACGCGCGCACCGGCTCCATCGTGCTCAACCAGGCTGTCACGCTGGGCCCCTGCGCCATCGCCCACGGCAACCTGTCCATCGTCATCAGCAGCACGCCCGTCATCAGCCAGCCCAACCCGCTGTCGCGCGGCGTCACCGTGGTGGCGCAAAAGAGCGACATCGCCGTCCAGGCCGACGCCGGCAAGGTCATGCAGATCCCGCCCTCGCCGCAGCTGGCCGACGTGGTGCGCGCCCTCAACACCCTGGGCGCCACGCCGCAGGACCTGCTGGCCATCCTGCAGGCCATCAAGGCCGCCGGCGCGCTCAATGCGGAACTGGAGGTGATCTGATGGCCCTGTCCTCGTCCCTGCCCCTGTCCGGCAGCACGGCCGCCCTGGCCGGGCGCCAGCAGCTGGCCGTCGATGGCCGCAACCTGGGCGACCTCAAGGCCCGCGCCACCCAGGGCGGCGAGGGCCAGCGCGGCGCCGTCAGGGAGGCGGCGCAGCAGCTCGAATCGCTGTTCATGCGCGAACTGATCAAGAGCATGCGCGAGGCGACCATGAAGTCCGGCCTGCTCGAGGGTGGCGAGGGCAACCTGGCCGCCGACCTGATGGACCAGCAGCTGTCGGTGCAGATGGCGGGCATGCCCGGCGGCCTGTCCGAGGCCATCCAGCGCCAGCTGGCGCGCCAGCTGGGCGACGACACCGGCCCCGCCATCGTCCCCGGCGCCACGCTGCGCCTGGACGCGCTGCGCCGCAGCACCCCGGCCGCACGCGCGGCCGACCCGCAGGCGCCCTCGCCCCAGGGCAAGGAGGACTTCGTGCAGGGCCACAGCGCCGCCGCCGAGCGCGTGGCCCGCGAAAGCGGCATCCCGGCCAGCTTCATGCTGGGCCAGGCCGGCCACGAGACCGGCTGGGGCAGGAGCGAGATCCGCCACAAGGACGGCAGCAACTCGTTTAACCTGTTCGGCATCAAGGCCGGCGGCGGCTGGACGGGCAAGGTGGCCGAGATCACCACCACCGAGTACGTGGGCGGCCAGCCGCGCAAGGTGACGGCCAGGTTCCGCGCCTACGACTCGTTCGAGGAGTCCTTCCGCGACTATGCCCGCCTGATCACGCAGAGCCCGCGCTATGAAAAAGCGCTGGGCAAGACGCACTCGGCGCAGGCCTGGGCGGCCGAGCTGCAGAAAGCCGGCTACGCCACCGACCCGCAGTACGCGGCCAAGCTCAGCCGCGCCATCCAGAGCACGCAGGCCGTCACGCGGCTGCCCGCGGCCACGCAGGTGGCGCAGGGCCTGCAGGCCTGAGCGCGGCCGCGCACCCTTAACGACACCGCCACGCCATGAGTCTCCTGAACGTCGGCTCCCGCGCCCTGATGGCCAACCAGGTGGCCCTGCAGACCGCCGGGCACAACATCGCCAATGTGAGCACGCCGGGCTATTCGCGCCAGAGCGTGTCGCTGGAGACGGTGGTGGGCCGCTACAGCGGCGCGGGCTACATCGGCCAGGGCGTGCAGGTGGCGACCATCCTGCGCAACCACAACGAGCTGCTGACCCGCCAGGCGGCGGCCGCGCAGGCGGTGCAGGCGGCCGACGTCACCCGCGCCGAGCGCATGGCGCAGCTGCAGGACGTGTTTCCGGGCGGCAAGGACGGCCTGGGCGCGGCCATCAACGACATGATGAACTCGCTGGCCGACGTGGTGGCCGCGCCCACCGACATCACGGCGCGCACCGTCACGCTCACGCGCATGGACGAGACGGCCGCGCGCATCCGCTCGGCCTCCGGCCAGCTCAAGGAGATCGAGACCTCGGTCAACGAGCAGCTCCGGGGCGGCGCCTCCCAGATCAACGACCTCGCGCGCGGCATCGCCGCGGTCAACGAGCAGATCGCCCGCGCCAAGGGCGCCGGCCAGCCGCCCAACGACCTGCTGGACCGGCGCGACCAGCTCATCCGCGAGCTCAACCGGTTCGTGCAGACCACGCAGATCCCGGCCGACGACGGCACGGTAGGCATCTTCGTGGGCGGCAGCCAGGCGCTGGTGCTGGGCAACACGTCGGCGGCGGTGTCCGTGAGCGACGCCAGCCTGTTTCCGGGCAGCGGCCGGCAGGCGCTGTACTTCGAGCGCCCCGGGGCGCCCCGGGTGGAGCTGCAGGAGGGCATGCTCGGCGGCGGCGAGGTGGCCGGGCTGCTGCGCTTTGCCAACAACGACCTGACCGAAGGGCGCAACCTGATCGGGCGCATGGCGCTGGCGATTGCCGGCACCATGAACTACCAGCAGAAGATGGGGCTGACGCTGGACGGCGAGACGGGCAAGGCGCTGTTTTCCACGCCGGACAACGTGCCTGGACGCACCAGTGGCTCGGCAGTGGGAGTGATCGACTTCCAGGCGCCTATGGACGCTGCCCAGTTCGCCGCCTCCGATTACGAAGTGCGCTTCACCGGAGGCCCCGACCCTATTACCGGGGCGGTGCCCGGACAGATCGTGCGGCTGTCGGACGGAAAGACCACCGACGTTGCCAATCTGATGGGGTCGGCCGGCACACAGGTCGATGGCCTGACCTTTAAGTTCACCACGGCGGGCGGCACAGGCGAGCGCGTATTGTTCAAGCCATTTGCCGACGTTGCAGCCAACCTGCAGATGCTGGTGACCTCGCCACGCGACCTGGCCGCAGCCAGTCCCATCAATGCGGCCATGGGCAAGAGCAATGGCGGCACGCTGCAGCTGGCGGGCCTGCAGGCCACGGGGCAGCAGTGGAACGTCGGCCCCCCGGGGCATGTGGAAAAAACCGGCGCCATCGACCTGCCGCCCAGTCCGGTCCCTCCGGCCACAGGGGGCGGTGTGACCCTGACGTTTGCCGCCGACGGCAGCTTTTCCGTGTTGGGTAATGCCCATCCCCCGCTGGATCTGAGCACCTCCCCGCCCAGCCAGATGGCTGCGCCCTACCGGTACGAAGCCGGCCGCCCCATCTCCATCGACGGCTGGGAGATCACCCTGCAGGGCACGCCCAAGGCGGGTGACACGGTCACCGTGGGCGACGCGCTCGATCCGCTGTACGGCGACATCTACACGCGCAACGCCGGCAACGCCAGCGCCCTGCTGTCGCTGCGCGACGCCAAATTGTTCGACAACGCCACCCTGACCGACGGCTACGCCGGCCTGATGTCGCAGGTGGGCACGCGTGCGCAGAGCGCGCTGTACGCGGCCAAGCTGTCGGACTCGATCGCCAGCAACCTGGAGGCCGACCGCACCGCCGTCTCGGGCGTGAACCTGGACGAAGAGGCCGCGCGGCTCATCCAGTACCAGCAGGCCTACCAGGCCTCGGCCAAGATGCTGCAGGTGGCGCAATCCATCTTCGACAGCCTGCTGCAGACCGTGGGCCGCTGAGGGCCCGAGCCAGGAGACACCCCATGAGCAGCTTTTATCGCGTCAGCTCGGCCAACATGTATGACAGCTCCGTGCGCAACCTGGCCACGCGGCAAAAATCCCTGACCGACCTGCAGGAGAACCTGACCTCCGGCAAGCGCGTGGTGCGCGCCAGCGACGACCCGGTCGCCGCCGCGCAGGCCGAGCGCTCGCTCATGCGCATGGGCCGCATCCAGGCCGAGCAGCGCACGCTGGAGGTGCAGCGCGGCGCCATGGCGCAGGCCGAGTCCACGCTGGGCGACGCCGTGGGCCTGGTGCAGGAGATGCGCCAGCTCATCGTCGCCGCCGGCAGCGGCACGCTCACGCCCGCCGACCGCACGACCTATGCCAACCAGATCCAGAGCCTGCGCGAACAGCTGGCCGAGGTCGTCAACCGCAAGGACACCAACGGCATGCCGCTGCTGGGCGCCCTGGGCAGCGAGCTGCAGCCCTTCGTCGGCTCGCTGTCGGGCAGCCCGACCTACGATTTCAAGGGCCTGGCCGGACAGGCCTCGAGCAGTGGCCCCGGCATCGCCGGCATGCTCGATGGCCACTCGGCATTGATGTTCGATCCGCGGCGCGATGGTATCTATCACGCGGGCCTGTCCAATGCCGGGGGCACGTCGTTCGACGGACGCCACGTGGCGACCGGGACGGTACAGGTCGGCAACCCGGGCGCCCTGGAACTCGGCGCCAACGGCCAGCCCTACACCTATTCGGTGCGCATCACCGGCTTCCAGACGCCCCCGGCACCGGACGACGTGGACGGCAATTACATCGCCACGTACGAGGTGGCGCGCAGTGATGGAACCGTCATCGAACCGAACGGTGAGTCAGGCATCCTCAAACAGGGCAAGCCCGCCGACATTCCCATCAGCATCACCGCGGGTGGCGCCACCCTGGAATTCACCCTGAAGGGCACGCCCAGGCCGGACCCGGGCGGCACGCTGGAGAGGCCCTTCGCAGTGGACGACACCGTCACGGTCCAGGCCAGCACCGGCATGCTCGACGTGGTGGACCGCGTGGTCAGCGAACTGCGCGGCGCCACCAGCGGCAACGCTGCCAGCCAGGCCGTGGGCCAGGCGCTGGCGCACCTGGACAAGGGCATGGACCGCCTGAGCAACCTGCGCGGCTATGCCGGCGAGCTGCTCAACCGCGCCGACCGCATCGGCAGCGACCAGGAGAACCGGTCCATCCAGCTCGAGGCCGACCGCTCGCGCGCCGAGGACCTGGACCTGGTCAAGGGGATCTCCGACTTCCAGAACGCCCACCTGGGCTACGAGGCCGCCCTCAAGTCCTACGCCCAGGTGCAGCGCATGTCGCTGTTCGATTACATGCGCTGACGCGGCGCGGGGTTTGCCCGTGTGCCCTCCCGGCTGGCCTGCCCCGACAATGGCGCCACCGTCCACTTCGCCGCTTCGCCACCCTCCCCATGGTCCAATCCGTCCTCGGCAGCCTGGTACTGGGCTATCGCCCCCTGTGGAACGCCGCACGCCGCCTGGCCGGCGTGCAACTGTACGTGCAGGGTGCGGGCGGCGCGCGGGTGGATGCGCCGCACCTGCTGCGCACGCTGCAGGAACTGTGGTCGGCCAGTTCGCCGCCGCTGCTGCTGTCGCCGCGCTCGCCGCTGCTGCTGGCCGAGCTGCTGGAGCACGCGCCGCGCAGCGCACCCTGGATCTCCATCCCCAGCCAATGGCTGCTCGAGCCCAGCCTGCTCGAGCGCGCCCGGGCCGCCCATGCGCGCGGCCTGCGCCTGGTCTGGGTGGGCGAGCTGGCCCACCTGCCCGATGGCGACATCGCCCGCCTGTTCGACAACAGCCTGCTGCAGCTGGGCACGCTGGACGCCGTGCGCGCCCTGCAGGCGGCAGCGGCCACGGCCGCCGCTGCCGCCGCGGCGCGCGACGGGCTGCCGCCGCGCCGCGCAGCGGGCGGCACGCCCGTGGCCAACCCGCTCATCCCCGGGCAGCTCTATGACGGCGTGGCCAGCCGCGCGCTGCTCACGCACTGCCTGGACGCCAGCGGCGCGCTGGCGGTGGCCGGCTGGCCGATGGAGGACGTGCTGCACAGCCTGCGCCACCAGCCGGCGCAACCCGCGCGCGAGGTGGTGCACAAGCTGCTCAAGGCCATCGACGCCGAGCAGTCCATCGACAGCTTCGAGGCTATCCTGGGCGAAGACCCGCTGCTGGCCTACCGCTTCATGACCTACACCAACTCCGCGGCGCTGGGCCTGACCACCGGCGTCGATTCGCTGCGCAGGGGCTTGGTCATGATGGGCTACGGCTCGCTGTCGCGCTGGCTGGCCGAGCAGCTGCCGCACGCCGCCACCGAACCCGACCTGCGCCCCATCCGCGAGACCATGGTGCTGCGCGCGCGCCTGACCCAGCACCTGCTGGACGCCGGCGTGGGCAAGGACCTGCGCGCCGAGGTCTACCTGAGCGGCCTGCTGTCGCAGCTCGACGAGATCCTGCGCGAGCCCCTGGGCACCATCCTGCGGCGCCTGCCCCTGTCGGAGCGGCTGTATGACGCCGCCGTGCTGCGCACCGGCCCCTACGCGCCCAGCCTGGACATGGCCTGCGCCCTGGAGGGCGAGGACCCGCACCCGGTGCTGCAGCTGTGCGAGACGCACGAGCTGTCCCTGGAGCACGTCAACCGCTGCCTGCTGCGGGTGCTGTCGGAGCTGGTGGTGGAGCGCAGCGCGCGGCAGTGAACCGGGGCGCCCGTCCGTGAGTGGCCGGGCGCGGCCCCTGCCCGCCCGCACACGCCCATGGTTTCGCATGGCGGGTCTATAGTGCCAGCCACTCTGCCTGGGCGCACGGCGCCCCCTCCTTGCCCGCCCGTTCCACCATGCCTGCCTCGCTCCGCCCCACGCCGCTGTGCGACCTGCTCGGCTGCCGCCTGCCCCTGGTGCTGTCCGGCGGGCCGGCCGGCGAGCACACGGGGGCGTGGCTGGCGGCCGTGGCCGACTGCGGCGCCTTCGGCCTGTTCACCCTGCAGGATGACGCGCTGGCAGCCGCCGATCACGCCGTGGCGTCGGCGCGCCTGCACGCTCCAGACGCGCGTTTCGGCGTGCGGCTGGCCGCAGCCGACGCGCCGCTGCTGGAGCGCCAGGTGGATTGGTGCCTGGCGCGGCAAATTCCCGCCGTCTGGCTGCCCGAAGCCGCCGATGCCACCCTGACCGGACGGCTGCGCGGGGCCGGCCTCGTCGCGCTGCAGCAGGTGCGCTCGGCCCGCCAGGCGCTGGATGCGCAACGCGCGGGCGCGCAGGCGCTGCTGCTGGCCGATGCGCCGGCGGCCGCCAGTGCCCTGCTTACCGAAGTCCTGGCCCTGGCCGAGGTGCCGGTGGCAGCCACCAGCCCGGCCGACGGGGCCGCTGCGGCGCGCCGGCTGCACCTGGGCGCGCAGGCCGTGGTGGTCGCCCTGCCCGGCGGCGCCCCGGGCGAGGCGCCCGGGCCGGCGCTGCAGGCGCTGGGCCGGCAGGCGGCCTCGCACCTGCAGCTGCTGGCCGAAGAGCCGGGCGTCGAATACGCCTCCCCCGTGTGCTACGCGCCCGAGTTCCAGCGCCAGCGCGACGCCGCCCTGGCCGCGCAGCTCGACGAGCTGCTCGCGGCCGAGCGTGCCGGCGCCCGCGTGACGCGCGAGAGCGCGCACGCCCTGCCCGAGGGCGACCCCTGGCGCGCGCTGCTGGAGGACATCCACGACGACGAGGTGCAATGGTGCGGCGTGCTACTGCGCGCGCTGCGCAGCATCGGCGCCACGCCCGGCACGCGCACCGGCGACTTCTACGGCCGCGCCATGGCGGTGGAGCCCCTGCCCGAGCGCCTGGCCTTCCTGAACCGTGGTCAGGGTTGGGTGGCGCGCAAGGTGCGCGAACTGCTGGCCGACCTCGACCCCGAGCACGAGGCACTGCGCCCCGACCTGCAGGCCATGCTGCAGGGCCACGAGGACAACCTCGCGCGCGTCAACGACCGGCTGCCGCCGCGCTCGCCGGCGTAGCGGCGCCGCCCGCCCCGCCCTGGCAGCCCGCTTTTTCGTGACAGCGCGCCGCACCGCTTGCCGCTAGATTCGCCCTCTTTCCTCTTCCTTCCCTTTTTACGCTCCTGCTCCATGCCCCTGGTCGAATTCACTGCCCTGCTGGTGCTCGCCACCGTGATGAGCTTCACCCCCGGCCCCAACACCACGCTGTCCACGGCTCTCGCGGCCAACCGCGGCCTGCCGGCGGCGATGCGCTTCGTCGTCGCCGTGCCCGTGGGCTGGAGCCTGCTGCTGCTCCTGTGCGCCGCCGGGCTGGGCGCGGCGGTGGTGGCGGCGCCGCCGCTGCGCTGGGCCATCAAGGCACTGGGCATCGGCTACCTGCTGTGGCTGGCAGTCCGGCTGGCGCAGTCGGTGCGCCTGTCCGAAGCCGACGCGGCCCGCCTGTCGGTGGGCTTCTGGCAGGGCGTGGCCCTGCAGTTCGTCAACATCAAGGCCTGGCTGCTGGCGCTGACCATCGTCGCCGGCTGGGTCGTTGGCCACGAGGACGGGGCCGCCCGCCTCGTCGTGGTGCTGCCGGTGATGCTGTTCTTTGCCTTCACCAGCAACCTCACCTACGCCGCCGTGGGCGCGCTGCTGCGCCACTGGCTGGCGCACGGCCAGCGCCTGCTTTGGTTCAACCGCGCCATGGCCGCCGTGCTGGTGGCCACCGCGCTGTGGATGGTGGCGGCCTGAGCCGCCCCGCCGTCCCGCTCCCCCGTTTCTGTCCGGAGAACCCCATGACCGCATGGACCCTGGCGCAACGCGCCGCCCAGATGAACCCATCCGTTATCCGCGAGATCCTGAAGGTGACTGAAAAGCCCGGCATCATCAGTCTGGCCGGTGGCCTGCCCTCGCCGCAAACCTTCCCCATCGACGCCTTCGCACAGGCCGCCGCGCGGGTGCTGGCCGACGAGGGCGCGGCCGCCCTGCAGTACGCCGCCAGCGAGGGCCATGCGCCGCTGCGCCAGGCGGTGGCCGACCTGCTGCCCTGGGACGTCGACCCGGAGCAGGTGCTGATCACCACCGGCTCGCAGCAGGCGCTGGACCTGGTCGCCAAGGTGCTGATCGACGAGGGCAGCCGCGTGCTGGTGGAGACGCCCACCTACCTGGGCGCGCTGCAGGCCTTCGCCCCCATGCAGCCGCAGGTCGTGGCGGTGGACAGCGACGACGACGGCATCGTGGTCGAGGACCTGGCCGCCAAGGTGGGCACGGGCGCGGACCAGGCGCGCTTCCTGTACGTGCTGCCCAACTTCCAGAACCCCACCGGCCGCACCATGACCGAGGCGCGGCGCCAGCAGCTGGCCGAGCGCGCCGCCGAGCTGGACCTGCCCCTGGTGGAGGACAACCCCTACGGCGACCTGTGGTTCGACCAGCCGCCCCCGAAGCCCCTGACGGCCCGCAACCCCGAGGGCAGCATCTACATGGGCTCGTTCTCCAAGGTGCTGGCGCCCGGCCTGCGCCTGGGCTTCCTGGTGGCGCCGCGCCACATCTACCCCAAGCTGCTGCAGGCCAAGCAGGCGGCCGACCTGCACACGCCCAGCTTCAACCAGCGCCTGGTGACCGAGGTCATGAAGGACGGCTTCCTGGAGCGGCACGTGCCGGGCATCCGCCAGCTCTACAAACGCCAGTGCGAGGCCATGCTGGCCGCGCTCGACGAGCACCTCAGGCCCCTGGGCGTGAGCTGGAACCGTCCGGCCGGCGGCATGTTCCTGTGGCTGCGCCTGCCTGAAGGCATGAGCGCGCTGGAACTGCTGCCACGCGCCGTGGAGCACAACGTGGCCTTCGTGCCCGGCGCGGCCTTCTACGCGCAGGACGGCGACCCGCGCACGCTGCGCCTGTCCTTCGTCACGGCCAGCGAGGCGCAGATCCGCACGGGCATCGCCGCCCTGGCCGCCGCCATCCGCCAGACGGCCTGAAAGGAACCTCCGCCCATGCGCCAGCGCCCCTTCCAGCAGGTCGACGTCTTCACCGCCACGCCCTACCGCGGCAACCCGCTGGCCGTGGTGCTCGATGGCGAAGGCCTGACCGATGCGCAGATGCAGCAGTTCACGAACTGGACCAATCTGTCGGAGGCCACTTTCGTGCTGCCGCCCACCGAGGCCGGCCGAGCCGCCGGCGCCGACTATCGGGTGCGCATCTTCTGTCCGGGGCGCGAGCTGCCCTTCGCCGGCCATCCGACGCTGGGCAGCTGCCACGCCTGGCTGGCCGCGGGCGGCCAGCCGCGCCAGGCCGGGCGCATCGTGCAGGAATGCGGCGTGGGCCTGGTGGCCCTGCGGCAGGACGGACGGCAGCTGGCCTTCGCCGCGCCGCCGCTCATCCGGGGCGGCCCGCTGGACGAGGCCGAGGTGCAGCTGATAGCACGCGGCCTGGGGGTGGCGCGCAGCGACATCGTGCAGCACGCCTGGTGCGACAACGGCCCGCGCTGGCGCGGCGTGATGCTGGCCTCGGCAGAGCAGGTGCTGGCGCTCCAGCCCGACGCCAGCGTGCTGGCCGGCCTGGACGTGGGCGTGGTCGGCCCGCGCGGCAAGGTTGGCGTGGTGGGCGCGCATGCACCGGACGAGGACGGCATCGCCTTCGAGGTGCGCGCCTTCTTTCCCGGCAACAGCGGCCTGGCCGAAGACCCGGTCACCGGCAGCCTGAACGCGGCCCTGGCACAGTGGCTGATAGGCGCCGGCCTGGCGCCCGCGCAATACGTGGCCGCCCAGGGCACCGCCCTGGGCCGCGCCGGGCGCGTGCATGTGCGCCAGGACGGCGAGCACTTCTGGATCGGCGGCCATTCGGTGACCTGCGTGCGCGGCGAAGTGTGGCTGTGAGCGCGGCCGCCCTGGCCGGCGCGCTGCAGGAGAGGAGCCAGCTGCAGGGCCGGGCCGTGAGGCTGGCGCTCACGGGCGGCCACGTGGACGCCGCGGTCCTTGCGCGCGTGCTCACTGCCGGCTGAGTCCACTGGTCACGCCTGCGACAAACGCAGCGCCCGGGCGTCCGCACAATCGCCGCGCATGGGAACCCTCTACCTTGTGCGCCACGGCCAGGCCTCGTTTGGCGCCGACGACTATGACCAGCTGAGCGAGCGCGGCCACCAGCAGTCCGTGCGCCTGGGCCAGTACTGGCGCGAGCGCGGCCTGCGGTTCGACGCCGTCTTCACCGGTACGCTGCGCCGCCATGGGCAGACGCTGGCCGGCATCGCCGAGGGCCTGGACGGCACGCCCGAGCCCCTGGCCCTGCCGGGCCTGAACGAGTACGACAGCCTGGCGCTGATCCGCGCCGTCCACCCCTCGCCCCTGCCCGCGCCGGCCACGCCCGAGCTGTACCGGCAGTACTTCCGGCTGCTGTGCGACGCGCTGGCGCAGTGGATGGGCGGCACCCTGAGCCCGCAGGGCATGCCCGACTGGGAGCAGTTTCGCACCGGGGTGCGCGCGGTGCTCGAACAGGTGCGCCAGCAGCACGCCGGCCAGAACGTGCTGCTCGTTTCCAGCGGCGGGCCGATCTCGGCGGCCGTGGGCGAGGTGTTGTCCACCCCGCCAGAGGTGACCATCGCGCTGAACATGCGCATCCGGAACAGCGCGGTGAGCGAGTTCAGCATCAGCCCCAAGCGCCTGATGCTGCAGACCTTCAACAGCTTGGCGCACCTGGACGCACCCGAGTACGCGCAGTGGGTCACCCACGCGTGATTTTCATAGCACTCAGTCGTTGACTGGCAAGGGTTTCAGCGGGTTTTCATGACAAACCCGGGCACGGGACCCGAAGTCGGCATCAGCGGGCGGCAGCGGCCGGCAGCGGCCAGTCCAGCGCCTGCAGCTCGGCCAGCAGCTGCGCCAGCGCCTGGCCCGCCGCCTGCACCACCGCCCGCCCCTTGTCCGCCGTCGCCGCGGCCGCGTCGCCCACGGCGCCCGCCGGGTGGTAGTCCTCCATCGCCCAGCCCATCTTGGCGCTGCGGCCGTTGCCCAGGATGGCGTGCCGCTCGGCGCGGTCCTGCGAGGACGAGCGCCATCGGCGCGCGTGCTCCATGCGCACGAGCTGCGGCGCCAGGTGCAGCGCCATCGAGGTCTCGATCTCGCCGCCGTGGATGCCGAAACGGTGCTCCTCGGGGGAAAACAGGCCCTGCACCTGCGGCGGCAGGGGCAGGGAGAACCAGCTTGCGCTGTACACCAGCAGGCCGCAGCGCTGGCGCAGCTCGCGCGCGGCGATGTCCATGGGCGCGACGTTGCCGCCGTGGCCGTTGAGCAGCAGCAGCCGGCGCACGCCCGCGCGCGCCACGGCCTCGCCCAGCTCCGTCCACAGCACCAGCAACGTGGCCGGCGACAGCGTCAGCGTGCCGGGGTAGGACAGGTGCTCGGTGGACAGGCCGATCTGCTGCGGCGGCAAAAATAGCACCGGCAGCCCGGCCGGCAGCTGCGCCAGCGCCGCGTCGATCACGCCCTGCAGCAACAGTGCGTCCACCGCCAGCGGCAGGTGCGGCCCGTGCTGCTCGATGGCCGCCACCGGCAGCACGGCCACGGTGCGCGCGGCCAAGCCCGAGGCGCGGGCGGCCTCGAAGTCGCGGGCCGACAGCTCGGCCCAGAAGCGGCTGGGGTGCGCACTTGCGTGTTGCTGTTGCATGAACGCCATGGTAGCGGCGCTGCAGGCCCGTGCCGGCCCAGCTGTTACAGCAAGGTTATTGGCGCCACCGGATAATTTTTTGCATGAACGCGCAGCGCCTTTTCCGCCCCCTGCTGGCCGCCACCGCGGCCGCTTCCCTGACCCTCGCGGCCCTGCCCGGCACGGCTCTGGCCACGGCCGCGGCGACGGCCAGGCCCCCGTCCGCCGGCACCGACGCCCCCGGGCAGGAACTGCGCTTCAAGATGCAGTCGCCCAAGGTGCGCGAGCTGCAGGTGCGCCTGCGCCAGGCCAAGTTCCTGGCGGTGGTGGACGTGGAGGACCGCTTCGGCCAGCTCACGCGCGAGGCCGTCATCAAGCTGCAGAAAGACGCCGGCCTGCGCCCGACCGGCGTGGTGGACGCCGCCACTTGGTCCGCCCTGGCCGCACGCTCGCGCACGCCCACCGAGGCCGAACTGAACAACACCGACGTCGGGGCCTGGTTCGTCGCTCCCACCGAGCCGGCCTTCATGATGGAGCTGCAGCACCGCCTGAAGCAGGCCGGCGCGTACCAGGGCGCGGTGGACGGGGTTTTCAACGACGCCACGCGCCAGGCCATTGCCGCCTGGCGCACGCGCATCGGCCTGCCGGCCAGCGAGGTCATGGACGAGCGCACCTGGACGCCGCTGATCCGCCGCACCCGCCTGCCGCGCTATGCCGACCTGTTCAGCGCGCCGCCGGCCAGCAGCAGCACGCAGGAGCTCGACCCGCGCTGCGCCACGGGCCGGGTGATCTGCATCTCGCGCCAGCAAAAGAAGATGTCCTTCGTGGACAACGGCAAGATCCGCTTCACGCGCGAGGCGCGCTTTGCCATGCCGGGCTGGGAGAGCGATGAGGGCGAGTTCCGCATCTGGTACATGAACCACGAGACGGTCTCGAAGATCTTCGGCGAGCGCACGCCCATGCCCTACGCCATCTTCTACGACCGCAACGTGGCCGTGCATTACTCGCAGGACTTTGCCGACAAGGGCTACGGCGGCGGCTCGCACGGCTGCAGCCAGCTGCGCGACTACCAGGTGGCCAAGTGGCTCTACGAGCAGGTCAAGGTGGGCGACCGCGTCGTCGTCTATTGACACGCTGGCGCCACCCGCCGCGCCGCGCAGGCGGCCTTGACCGACAGCGGCCGCCCGCGCCAGCCCCCAGCATGGGCCGATGCCGCCGCCCACGACCGCCAGCGCGCCTTCGGCGCCCCCAACCCCTGCCGCCCACCCCGCCCGCCGCGGCGCCACGCGCGACCTGACGCGCGGGCCCATCGCCCCCACCCTGCTGCGCTTTGCCCTGCCCATCCTGGCGGGCAACGTGCTGCAGTCGCTCAACGGCTCGGTCAACGCCTTCTGGGTCGGCGGGCACCTGGGCGAGGCGGCGCTCACCGCCACGGCCAACGCCAACAACATCCTGTTCCTGCTGATCGGCGCGGTCTTCGGCATCGGCATGGCGGCGACCATCCTGGTGGCGCAGGCCGTGGGCGCGCACGACCTGCGCCAGGCGCGCTGCGTCATGGGCACCAGCGCCACCTTCTTCGGCGCGGCGGCGCTCGCCATCGCCGCCGTGGGCCTGCCGCTGTCGCGCCACATCCTGGCGGCCATGGGCACGCCGGGCGAGGCGCTGCCGCTGGCCGAGAGCTATCTGCGCATGCTGTTCCTGGCCATTCCCTTCCTGTACCTGTTCACCTTCGTCTCGGCCGTGCTGCGCGGCGCGGGCGACGCGCGCACGCCGTTTCTCTTCCTGGTGCTGGCGGTGGCGCTGGACGTGCTGCTCAACCCGGTGCTGATCTTCGGCCTGGGGCCGGTGCCGGCCCTGGGCATCGCCGGCTCGGGCCTGGCCACGGGCATCTCCAACGCGGTGGCGCTGGCGGCGCTGCTGGCCTGGCTGCGCTGGCGCCGCCACCCGCTGTGGATAGGCCGCAGCGACTGGCGCCTGTTCGCGCCGCGCTGGAGCATCGTGCAGGCACTGCTGGCCAAGGGCCTGCCCATGGGCGCGCAGATGGTGCTGATCTCCGTGTCCATGCTGATGATGCTGGGCCTGGTCAACGCCCACGGCGTGGCCACGGCCTCGGCCTATGGCGCGGCGCTGCAGCTGTGGACCTACGTGCAGATGCCGGCCATGGCGATCGGCGCGGCTTGCTCGTCCATGGCGGCGCAGAACGTGGGCGCGGGCCTGTGGCCGCGCGTGGAGTCC
Source organism: Melaminivora sp. (assembly GCF_032059615.1). Classification (NCBI taxonomy): domain Bacteria; kingdom Pseudomonadati; phylum Pseudomonadota; class Betaproteobacteria; order Burkholderiales; family Comamonadaceae; genus Melaminivora; species Melaminivora sp. Next base: position 16,942 of record NZ_DAMCAM010000045.1, read on the forward strand.
ATCGCCCGCCACGGCGTGCTGTTCAACTTCGTGCTCACGGGCACGCTGATCGGCGTCGTGCTGGCGCTGCAGCGCGAGGTGCTGGGCCTGTTCCTGCCCGCGGGCAGCGAGGCCATCGCCATCGCCCGCCACCTGAACGCGATCGCGCTGTGGTCCTTCCTGTTCTTCGGCGTGAGCTTCGTGCTCACGGGCGTGGTGCGCGCCACCGGGGCGGTGCTGGCACCCCTGGCCATCCTGGCGGCGGCGATGTGGGGCATCCGCGTGCCGCTGGCCTACGGCCTGCAGGACACGCTGGGCGTGGACGCCATCTGGTGGAGCTTTCCGGCCAGCGCCATCGCCGCCATGCTGATGACGCTGGCCTACTACCGCTTCGGCCGCTGGCGCCGCGCGCGCATCCTGCCGCCCGAGGAGGAGCAGACGCTGGCCACCCCGGCCGAGGTGGGCGGCCTGCCGCCGGCGCCGGTCTGCGCCACCGTGGGCGACGCGGCCATCGAGGACGAAGCGGCGCCCGTGCTGGCCTGAAGCGGACCGCGACCCGCAGGCTTACCATCCCGCCGGGGCGGCCGGCCCGCCCTGCCGCCCCGGAACCAAACCCCGGCCCCGCCCTCCTACGCAGCAGCCATGCTTGCCCACCTGCTTCGGCGACTGTCCCTGGTCGCTTTAATTTTCATAGCGACTGGTGCTCCCGCGGCGCCGGCTTTCGCGCAATTCAAGCTCAATCTCTCAGGCCCCGCCGGCGGTGACGCGAGCGTGGTCACCACGCCCCATGTCACGGCCCGGCTGGTGGCGCACGCGCCCGAGGGCGTGGGCCCGGGCCGGCCGCTGCAGCTGGGGCTGCTGCTGGAGCACCAGCCCGACTGGCACACCTACTGGAAGAACCCGGGCGACTCGGGCCTGCCCACCGAGCTGCAGTGGCAGCTGCCCGAGGGCCTGACCGCCGGCGACATCGCCTGGCCCGTGCCGCGCAAGTTCCCCCTGGGCACGCTGGCCAACTACGGCTACGACGGCCGGGTGCTGCTGCCCGTGCCGGTGACCGTCCCGGACGCCTGGCGCGCCGACCCGCTGGCCCAGGACGTCATCATCGGCCTGCAGGCCTCCTGGCTGGTCTGCCGCCAGGAGTGCATCCCCGAGGAGGGGCGCTTCACCCTGCAGCTGCCCGTGCAGGGCAGCACCGCGCTGCACGCGCAGGACTTCGCCGCCGCCGCCGCCGCCCGGCCCCGGACGCTGGCCGCGCAGGCGGGCAGCCGCGCCGAAGTCGAAGGCGGCGACGCGCTGGTGCTGCGCGTGGCCGGCCTGCCCCCCGCCTGGCAGGGGCGCGAGCTGGGCCTGTTTGCCGAGACGCCCGCGCTGATCCAGACCGCGGCCACGCCCGCGCAGCAGTGGCAGGACGCCGTCTGGACGGCGCGCGTGCCGCTGTCGGCCGACCGCGCCGCAAGCCCCGACCCGCTGCCCCTGGTGCTGACCGAAGCCGGCGCCGGCGTGCGCCTGGAGCTGCCCGTGCCCACGGGCTGGCCGGCCGTGGCCGCGCCCGCCAGCGTCTCGCCGGCGCTGGCGGCGGCGCTCGAGGCCAACGCCCGCCAGCAGGCCGCCTCCGGGGCGCGCACCGCCACCGCAGAGGCCGTGCCTGCCCCCCTGCCCACCTGGCTCGCGGCCCTGGCCGGGGCGCTGCTGGGCGGGCTGCTGCTCAACCTGATGCCCTGCGTCTTCCCGGTGCTGGCGGTGAAGGTGGTGGGCTTTGCCCGCCATGGCCAGGATTTGCGCGCCCAGCGCCTCGGCGGCCTGGCCTACGCCGCGGGCGTGGTGCTGTCGTTCCTGCTGCTGGGCGCGCTGATGCTGGCGCTGCGCGCGGCGGGCGAGGCGGTGGGCTGGGGCTTTCAGCTGCAGTCGCCGGCGGTGGTGGCGCTGCTGGCGACGCTGTTCACGCTGCTCGGCCTGAACCTGGCGGGCGTGTTCGAGTTCGGCCGCCTGCTGCCCTCGTCGCTGGCCAGCCTGCAGGCGCGCCATCCGGTGGCCGACGCCTTCCTGACCGGCGTACTGGCGGTGGCCATCGCCTCGCCCTGCACCGCGCCCTTCATGGGAGCGTCGCTCGGCCTGACGGCCACGCTGCCGGCCGCGCAGGCGCTGTCCATCTTCGCCGCGCTGGGCCTGGGCCTGGCCCTGCCCTATGCGCTGGCGGCCTGGGCGCCGGCCGTGGCGCGCGCCCTGCCGCGCCCGGGCGCGTGGATGGAGACGCTGCGCCGGCTGCTGGCCTTCCCGATGTTCGCCACGGTGGTCTGGCTGGTCTGGGTGCTGGGCCAGCAGACGGGCATCGATGGCGCGGCGGCGCTGCTGGCGCTGCTGGTGCTGCTGGCGCTGGCCGTCTGGACGCTCACCCTGGCCGGGCGCGCGCGCGCCGCGCTGGCGCCGCTGTCCCTCGCGCTGGCCGCCCTCGCCGCCTGGGCCTGGGTACCCCGGGTGGTAGAGATCGAGCCCCTGCCGCTGGCCCTGGCCGCTTCGTCGGACGCGGGTGCGGCGCAGGGCAGCCTGGCGGCCGGCGCCTGGCAGCCCTGGCGCCCGGAGCTGCCCGCGCAGCTGCTGGCCGAGGGCCGGCCGGTCTTCGTGGACTACACCGCCGCCTGGTGCGTGACCTGCCAGTACAACAAGCAGACCACGCTGGCCGACAGCGCCGTGCTGCAGGACTTCGCCGAGCGGGGCGTGGCCCTGCTGCGCGCCGACTGGACACGGCGCGACCCGGCCATCACCGCATCCCTGGCGGAGCTGGGCCGCAGCGGCGTGCCGGTGTATGTGCTGCATGCACCCGGGCGCGCGCCGGTGGTCTTCAGCGAGATCCTGGGCCGCGGCGAGCTGCGCGCGGCGCTGGCCGCGCTGTAGGGGCCGGCCACCCGTCGGGCCCGGGCGCGGGGGCATGGGGCCCGCGGCGCCCGGGCGCGCTGCGACAATCGCCGCCCATGACTACCGCATCTTCCTCCTTCGCACCGCTGCAGAACGACACCTTCCTGCGCGCCTGCCGCCGCCAGGCGACCGAGTACACGCCGCTGTGGCTGATGCGCCAGGCGGGCCGCTACCTGCCCGAGTACAAGGCCACGCGCGCGCGCGCCGGCAGCTTCATGGGGCTGGCCACCCACGTGGACTACGCCACCGAGGTCACGCTGCAGCCGCTGGAGCGCTTCGCGCTGGACGCCTCCATCTTGTTTTCCGACATCCTCACCGTGCCCGACGCCATGGGCCTGGGCCTGTCGTTCGCCGAGGGCGAGGGCCCGCGCTTTGCCCGCCCCATCCGCGACGAGGCGGACGTGGCGGCGCTCTGCGTGCCCGACATGGAGCGCCTGCGCTACGTGTTTGACGCCGTCACCAGCATCCGCCGCGCGCTGCAGGGCCGGGTGCCGCTGATCGGCTTCTCGGGCAGCCCCTGGACGCTGGCCTGCTACATGGTGGAAGGCCGCGGCTCGCAGGACTACCGCCTGGTCAAGAGCCTGATGTATTCGCGCCCCGACCTGATGCACCGCATCCTGGCGGTGAACGCCGAGGCCGTGGCGCAGTACCTGAACACGCAGATCGACGCCGGCGCCCAGGCCGTCATGGTCTTCGACAGCTGGGGCGGGGTGCTGGCCGACGGCTGCTTCCAGGACTTCAGCCTAGCCTACACCCAGCGCGTGCTGGCCGGCCTCAAGCGCACCGGGCCGGACGGGCAGGACGTGCCGCGCATCGTCTTCACCAAGGGCGGCGGCCTGTGGCTGCCCGAGATGCACGCCGCGCTCGACTGCGAGGTGCTGGGCCTGGACTGGACCATGAACCTGGGCCGCGCGCGCGCCCTGGTGGGCGGCGAGGCGGGCGGGCCCGGCAAGGCGCTGCAGGGCAACCTGGACCCCAACGTGCTGTTCGCCCCGCCCGAGGCCGTGGCCCGCGAGGCGCGCGCCCTGCTCGACAGCTTCGGCAAGCCGCACACCGACCCCGCGACCTGCGGGCCCACGCACATCTTCAACCTCGGGCACGGCATCAGCCAGTTCACCCCGCCCGAGCACGTCACCGCCCTGGTGGAGACCGTGCACAGCCATTCGCGCGCGCTGCGCCGCGCCTGACCCGCCACCGCCGCCCGCCCGCCGCAGCCCTGCCGGGCGGCGGCGGGCGTCGCACTTATGCACACTGCGGGACGGGCGCCGATCCGCGCTCGGGGGCGCCACGCGCCTTCGGACAACCATTTGCAACACCGCCGTCGCCCACTTAAGTCGTTGATTCATAAGGAGTCAGCCGTTTTTGCCTGTTTCGTGGGCAAAGCGCCCAAAGCACGGCCTGACAAGGGTTTGCGCGCATCGGGCACGTCCTATCAACAAAGTTATCCACAGAAATTCTGGACTTCCGTGCAAACGCTTGCAAAATCAAGCACTTGTCCTGGAATTTGCATCCCGATTCCCGTCCATCGAGCATTTGCTTACCATATTTTTAGCCCAACGCCGTGCTTGACAAGCCAGTTGTTCACATGTTTAGGCGAGCGGGGTCACGCTTGCACCGGCCGCCTTGGGCGCCTCACGTTTTTTTGCATTGCAGCAAAAGTCCTTGATTCATAACGAATTTTTCTTCTTTCCAGTGCAAAGGCGATAGCAACGCAGCGCGCAGGCATGCGGCGGGCGGCACTTTCCCGCCCTGATCTCCACAAAGTTATCCACAAGACGGCACATTGAGGGGCCGCAACATCTTTCCCTGACGTAAAGCCTTTCTTCCGCATGAGCGCCCCCGCCCCGCCGACCGGCCCCTGCGCCGCCACTCCCGCCCTGGTCCACGTGGCCGTGGCCACACCCGCGCACAGCTCGGTGAGCGAGCTGCTCAGCTACGCCTGCGAAGCGCCGCTGGCGCCTGGCACGCTGGTGCGGGTGCCGCTGGGCGCGCGCGAGGTGCTGGGCGTGGTCTGGGACGCCCCGGCCCAGGCCCAGGCCCAGCCCCTGCCCGATGGCGTGGTGCCGCGCGCCGTGGCCGGGGTGCTGGCCGGCATTGCCCCGCTGGGCGCGCACTGGCGGCGCCTGGTGGCCTTTGCCGCGCGCTACTACCAGCGCTCGCTGGGCGAGGTGGCGCTGGCGGCGCTGCCGCCGCAGCTGCGCGACCTGAGCGCCGAGCAGCTGGCGCGCCGCCTGCGCCGCCCCCAGGCGCGCGCGGCGGCGGCCGGCGAGACAAAAACCATAGCACTCAGTCCAGAGCAGACAAGGGCCATCGCCGAAATTCGCTCCCAACCCGGGCCCTTCCTGCTGTTCGGCAGCACGGGCAGCGGCAAGACCGAGGTCTATCTGCAGGCCATCGCCGACGCGCTGGCCGCCGACGGCACGGCCCAGGCGCTGGTGCTGGTGCCCGAGATCAACCTCACGCCGCAGCTGGAGGCGCGCGTGCGCGAGCGCTTCGCACCGGTCTGGGGGGCGGACGCGGTGGTCAGCATGCACAGCGCCATGACGCCGCCGCAGCGCCTCAAGAGCTGGCTGGCCGCGCATACCGGCCAGGCACGCATCGTGCTGGGCACGCGCATGGCGGTCTTCGCCAGCCTGCCGGGCCTGGCGCTGATCGTGGTGGACGAGGAGCACGACGCCAGCTACAAGCAGCAGGAGGGCGCGCGCTACCACGCGCGCGACCTGGCCGTCTGGCGCGGGCGCGAGGAAGGCGCCCGCGTGGTGCTGGGCAGCGCCACGCCGTCGCTGGAGAGCTGGCATGCCAGCGGCCCGGCCATGCCGGGCGATGCGCGCAGCGGGCGCTACCAGCGCCTGGCCATGCCCAGCCGCATCGGCGCGGGCGAGCTGCCGCGCGTGCGCGTGGTGGACATGGGCCAGCAGCCGCGCGGCGCGTCGTTCTCGCCGCCGCTGCTGGCCGCCATCACCGAGCGCGTGGCGCGCGGCGAGCAGTGCCTGGTGCTGCTCAACCGCCGGGGCTTTGCTCCCGTGCTGCACTGCCACGCCTGCGGCTGGAAGAGCGACTGCCCGTACTGCAGCGCCCACCAGGTGTTCCACAAGCTCGACCGTACGCTGCGCTGCCACCACTGCGGCGCCGCCAGCCGCGTGCCGCGCGCCTGCCCGGGCTGCGGCAACCTGGACATCACGCCCATCGGCCGCGGCACCGAACAGCTGGAGGAGCAGCTGGCCGCACTGCTGCGCAACGTCATCGTGCAGCCCCAGGGCCGCGCCGCGCGCGTGGCCCGCATCGACGCCGACACCACGCGCGCCAAGGGCGCCCTGGAGGAGCAGCTGGCGCTGGTGCACTCCGGCGAGGTGGACGTGCTGGTGGGCACACAGATGGTCGCCAAGGGCCACGACTTTCGCCGCATCACGCTGGTGGCGGCGGTGCAGCCCGACGGGGCGCTGTTCTCCAGCGACTTTCGCGCGCCCGAGCGCCTGTTCGCCCTCCTGATGCAGGCGGGCGGGCGCGCCGGGCGCGACGCCGGCTACGTAGCCCGCCAGGGCGTGCAGGCCGAGCTGTGGATCCAGACCTGGCACCCCGAGCACCCGGTGTACGCCGCCCTGCGCCGCCACGACTGGCCGGCGTTTGCCGCCAGCCAGCTGGCCGAGCGCGCCGAAGCCGGCATGCCGCCCTTTGCCTCGCAGGCCCTGGTGCGCGCCGACGCCAGCACGCAGGAGGCGGCGCAGGGCTTTCTCACGGCGGCCTGCGAGGCAGCGCATGCGGCGGGCCTGCCGGGGGGGGAGCTGGTGCATCTGTTTCCGCCGGTGCCGCTGGCGGTGCAGCGGGTGGCGGGTGTGGAGCGGGCGCAGATGTTGCTGGAGAGTGCCTCGCGGGCGGCGCTGCAGAGGTTTTTGGCGGCGTGGCAGCCGTTGCTGCAGGCGGAGCGGGGGAGGCACCGGGGGGTGAAGCGGTGGTTGCTGGATGTGGATCCGCAGGTGATTTGATTTTTTTTGTAGCTAGGTTTCGTTGGCTGGTGCGGGGTTTGGCTGGTTTTGATGTTGGGGTTGTTTTGGGTGTGGGGGCCGGGACTCGCCCCGGCGGGCGACTTACTTTCTTGTCGCGCGACAAGA
>NZ_DAMCAM010000046.1:0-23727 GCF_032059615.1 Melaminivora sp.
TCTTCGGCGCGGCGCGCAAGGTCGAGGAAGGCGGCTCGCTGACCATCATCGCCACCGCGCTGGTGGACACCGGCAGCCGCATGGACGAGGTCATCTTCGAGGAGTTCAAGGGCACGGGCAACAGCGAAGTCCACCTGAACCGCCGCCTGTACGAAAAGCGCGTCTTCCCGGCCATTGAGCTCAACAAGAGCGGTACGCGGCGCGAAGAGCTGCTGCTGGCGCCCGAGATCCTGCAGAAGACCCGCATCCTGCGCCAGTTCATGTACAACATGGACGAGATCGAGTCCATGGAGCTGATGATCAAGAAGATGAAGGAAACCAAGACCAACGTCGAGTTCTTCGAAGCCATGCGCCGGGGCGGCTGATCGGTGCCTGTGCGATAATCGCGGGCTTTTTTGCGGAAAGTACATCGGAATAGGCCGGTGCGGCTCCCGCGCCATGAGAGAGAAAAGACCATGAAAGAAGGCATTCACCCCAACTACCGCGAAGTGCTCTTCGTGGACCTGTCCAACGGCTTCAAGTTCGTCACCCGCTCCTGCGTGAACACGAGGGAAACCGAGACCTACGAGGGCAAGGAATACCCGCTGTACAAGCTGGACACCTCGTCGGAATCTCACCCCTTCTACACCGGCACGCAAAAGTCCGTGGACAACATGGGCGGCCGTGTGGAGCGCTTCCGCAACCGCTTCGGCAAGACCGCCGCGGCCGCGAAGTAAGCCCTCGACAACCCGGGGCGCGGCTTTTGCCCGCCCCACGAAAAAGGCAGCCCGGCACGCCGCGCTGCCTTTTTTCTTGGAATGCTCGGCAGTCCCAGGCCATGAATCTTCCCTCCCCCGCCATCGTCGCCCAGAGCGCCGTGCGCCCGCTGCCGCGCCCGGCGCTGCTGCTGCTGTGTGTGGCCTACGTGCTGGCAGGCTGGCTGGGACGTGACCCCTGGCGGGGCGACGATATCGCCGCGTTTGGCTACATGCTGGAGCTGGCGGCCGGGCGCACCCCGTGGCTGGCGCCGGAGCTTGCCGGCATGGCCCCGACCGCCGATGGTCTGCTGCCCCTGTGGCTGGGCGCGGCTGCCATTCGGGCGCTGGGCGGCTGGCTGCCGCTGGAGCTTGCCGCTCGCCTGCCCTTCATCGCCCTGCTGGCGGCAACGCTGGCCAGCACCTGGTGGGCCATCGCCCACCTGGCCCGTTGCCCGGGGGCGCAACCCGTGGCCTTTGCCTTTGGCGGCGAAGCACCGCCCGAGGACTACGCGCGCACCCTGGCCGACGCCGGGCTGCTGGCGCTGGTTGCCTGCCTGGGTCTGGCCCAGCTGTCGCACGAGACCAGCAGCTATCTGACGCAGCTGGCCTGCGGGGCCCTGGTGTTCCTGGCGGCGGCCGTGCTGCCCGCGCGCCCTGGCTGGGCCGCGGCCGCCGGCGCCTGCGGGCTGTTCGGCCTGGTGCTCAGCGGCGCCCCGACCATCGCCGCGCTGCTGGGTGCGGGGGGCGCCTGGCTGGCTTGGCAGGCCCAGCCGGCCGCGCCGCGCGAACGCGCCCGGGGCGCGGCCCTGCTGGCCGGGCTCACGCTGCTGGCCGCCGGCCTGGCGTGGCTGCTGGACCTCTGGCGCTGGCGCATCGCCGCCCCAGAGGACCTGCGCACCTGGCACAACCTGCTGCGGCTGCTGGTCTGGTTCACCTGGCCAGCGTGGCCGCTGGCCCTGTGGACCCTGTGGCGCTGGCGCCGCCAGATCGCCAGCCGCCAGTGGCACCGCCACCTGTGGCTGCCGCTGTGGTTCACCCTGGTGTCGCTGGCCGCGACGCTGCTGACGGCGCCGGCCGACCGGGCCCTGCTGGTGGGCTTGCCGGCGCTGGCCGCCCTGGCGGCTTTCGCGCTGCCTACCCTCAAGCGCGGCATCGCCGCCCTCATCGACTGGTTCACCCTGCTGTTCTTCAGCATCGGCGCGGTCGCCGTGTGGGTGGTCTGGCTGGCGGTGCAGACCGGCACCCCGGCCCGCCCGGCCGCCAACGTGGCGCGGCTGGCACCCGGCTTTGTCCCGTCGTTCTCGCTGCTGGCCTTCGGCGTGGCGCTGGCGGCGACAGCCGGCTGGGCGGCGCTGGTCTGGTGGCGGGCGGCGCGCAACCGTGCACCCCTGTGGAAAAGCCTGATCCTGCCCGCCACCGGCACCACGCTGGGCTGGCTGCTGCTCATGACGCTGTGGCTGCCGCTGCTGGACTACGGCCGCAGCATGGCCCCGCAGGCCGCCGCCGTCACGGCGGCGCTCGGCCCGCAGCCCGGCTGCGTGGCGGTGGCAGGTCTGAACCGCGGGCAGGTCACCGCCCTCATGCACCACGGCGCGCTGCAGGTGGTGCCAGCCGCCCGGCAGGCGCAGGCGCAGTGCCGGTGGCTGGTCGTGGACACCCGCGCCGGCGCGCACCTGACCGGCGGCGACCCGCGCGAGCGGTCCTGGGAGCTGGTGGCCAGCGTCGGCCGGCCCACCGACCGCAACGACCGCCTGCTGGTGCTGCGCCGCGCGACGCCCGCGCAGCACTGAAGGATCAGAACATCGACGCCGACATGTCCGCGCAGGTCATGTCGCGCCGCGCCACCACCGCCAGCCAAGCGCCGATGCGCGGCAGTTCATAGTGATAAAAATAGCGTGCAGCCCCCATCCTGCCTTGGGATGCAGCTATTGAAAGCGTAGTGTCGCTGCGCAGCACCGCCAGGGCTACGTCCAGCCACGTCCAGGCCAGGACCATGTGGCCGAAGGCCTGCAGGTAGGGCACGGCATTGGCCAGCGCCTGCTGCGCATCGCCCGTGGCCCAGGCGGCGCGGGTTGTCGCCTCCACGTCCTGCAGGGCCTGCGCCAGCTGGTCGGCCCAGCCGGCCAGCTGCGCGTGCCCGCGCGCCTCATCGAGCGTGCGGCCCATGGCGCGCGCCAGCAACGCCAGGCCCGCCCCGCCCTGCATCACCACCTTGCGCCCGAGCAGGTCCATGGCCTGGATGCCGTGCGTGCCCTCGTGGATCATGTTCAGCCGGTTGTCGCGCCAGTACTGCTCGACGGGAAAGTCGCGCGTGTAGCCATAGCCGCCGTGGATCTGGATGGCCAGGCTGTTGGCCTCCAGGCAGTTCTCGCTGGGCCAGCTCTTGGCGATGGGGGTCAGCACCTCCAGCAGCAGCCGGGCCTCGGCCGCGGCCTGCGGCTCGCCCGTGCGGACTTCATCGACCAGGCGCGCGCAGTACAGGTTCAGCGCCAGCGCACCTTCGCAATAGCTCTTCTGCGCCAGCAGCATGCGCTTGACGTCGGCGTGCTCGATCAGGGGCACCTGCGGCTGCGTCGTGTCCTTGCCTCCAGCGCCGATGGGCCGGCCCTGCAGGCGCGTCTTCGCATAGTCCAGGCTGGCGTAGTAGCCCGCCAGGCCCAGCATGGTGGCCGCCATGCCGATGGCGATGCGCGCCTCGTTCATCATGTGGAACATGCATTTCAGGCCTTCGCCCGGCTGGCCAACCCGGTAGCCGATGGCGCCGGCGCTGCCGCGTACCGGGTATCTGCCCTCGCCAAAGTTCAGCAGGGTGTTGGTCGTGCCGCGCCAGCCCAGCTTGTGGTTCAGGCCGGCCAGGGCCACGTCGTTGCGCTCGCCGGTAAGCCGGCCTTCGGTGTCGACGAGGTGCTTGGGCACGATGAACAGCGAGATGCCCTTGACGCCCGGCACCAGCCTGCCGTCCGGCCCGGGAATCTTGGCCAGTACCAGGTGCACGATGTTCTCGGTCATCTCATGCTCACCGGCGCTGATCCACATCTTGTTGCCCTGCAGGCGGTAGCGCGGCCCCAGCGGGTCGCGCTCGAAGTCCTCGCCGTCCGACACGGCGCGCGTGGCGATGTCCGACAGCGACGAGCCCGCCTGCGGCTCGGACAGGCACATGGTGCCCGTCCAGCGGCCATTGAACTCGTTGGCGGCAAACACCTGCTGCTGCAAGGCCGTGCCATGCGCCAGGATGGCATTGGCGTTGCCCGTGGTCAGCAGGCTGGAGCTGATGCTGATGGAGGCGACGCCGAAGAAGGCGTTAGCCGCCGACTCGACCACATAGGGCAGCTGCATGCCGCCCAGTTCATAGTCCTGCGCGGCGCTGAGCATGCCGCTCTCGGCATAGGCCTGCCGGGCGTCGTGGGTGCATTGCGGCAGGATGACGCGCTCCCCGTCGAAGCGGGGCTCCTCGGTGTCCACCGTGCGGTTGAAGGGCGCGTATTTCTCGCGCGCAATGCGCTCGCAGGTGTCGAGCACCGCGTCGAAGGTCTCGCGCGAATGGTCGGCGAAGCGCTCGCGGGCGGTGAGCGATTCGGCGTGCAGCCAATCGTGCAGCAGGAAGTCGAGGGCGGAGCGCAGGGGGGGGGTCATGCGCGAAATTATGGGAGGGAGGAAGCACGGAAAGCTGTCCGCTGGGTGACGGGCGGCAAGGGCACGGGCCTTTACACGCTGCTTGCTGACCAGGACCTGGCCAGCAAGCAGCCCAGGGATGAGCACAATACGCGGCTGGTCTGCCCCAACCGCCGGACCTGGCCTGGCATGAGGCACGTTCCCGCCGGCAGGCACCCAGACCGGTGCTCCGGTTCCGTGGCCCCGTCCGTTCGTTCTTCCCTCGCGGGTCTGCCGCTCCCTCCGCCCTGCCCATGTCCCCTGGTTTCCGGTCCCTGTCCCTGCTGAGCTTTGCCATGGTCGTGGGGGTGATGGGCACGGCGCTGATCAGCCCGCTGTACGGCCTGTACCAGGAGGCGTGGCACCTGCAGACCGTGGAGGTGTCGCTGATCTACGTGATCTATATGGGCGGCGCCCTGTGCGCGTTGCTGCTGTTCGGGCGGCTGCCGGACGTGCTGGGCTTCAAGACGACGATGGCCTGGGCGCTGGCGGCCATCTGGCTGGGCACGCTGGTGTCCATGCTGGCGTGGAATGTGATGTCGCTGTCGGTGGGGCGGTTCATCGTGGGCGCGGCATCCAGCATGGTGACCACCAGCGCGTCGCTGGGTTTTCTGCACGTGGCGCCGCCGGAAAAGCGCAACCGCATGGCTATGCTCAGCAGCATCCTGATCGCCTTCGGATTCGGCGTGGGGCCGCTGATGGGCGGCATCCTGGGCCAGTGGGCACCCAAGCCGCTGGTCACCACCTACCTGCCGACGCTGGTGCTGGCGCTGCTGGGCATCGTGGGGCTGCGCCGGGTGCAGGTGCACCCCCACGACGGCGCCGCCGCGCTGCGCCGCCGGGCGCGGTGGGCCGACATCGTGCCCAGGCTGACGTGGCCTGCCGCGCAGGACCGGGGCGCCTTCGTGCTGACCTGCGCCCTGCCCTTCGTCGCCTTCGGCGTGTTCGGGCTGTACGCGTCGATGCTGCCACTGTTCCTGGACAAGATGGTGCCCTGGCACGGGCCGGTGGTGAGCGGCACGGCGGTGGCGCTGATTCTGTTCGCCTCGTCCGGCTTTCAGCTGCTGGCGCGCCGCGTGCCGGTGCGCTGGACGGGCGTGGCCGGCCTGGTGGCGCTGGCGGCCAGCAACGCCCTGCTGCTGGCCAACCTGCTGGCCGGCTCCACCTTGCTGTTCTTCAGCGGCGTGCTGCTGACGGCGCTGGGCCATGCGCTGACCATGCTGGCGGGCATGACCATGATCAACAAGATCGCCACGGCGCACAACCGCTCGGGCCTGCTGTCGACCTACCTGGTAGTAGGCTACATCGGCTCCATGGCGCCCATGCTGGGCATCGGCTGGATCGCCGATCGCTGGGGCATGAACGTGGCGCTGGCGTGCTTTTGCAGCGCGGTGGTGGCCATGGGCTGCGTGGCCGGGTGGCTGTTCCAGGCCCACCCGCGCACCCGGGGTTGAGCCGGCCCGGCGCGCACACCGCCGGTTATGGATAAAAAACGGCTCCAGCGCCCGCCAGTCAGGCGCGAGCAGCTATCAAAAACAAAGCAAACGCCCCGCGCAGACGGCAAGCCTGCGCGGGGCGTGAGGGGGCGCCGGCCAGGGCGCCCGCGGGTGGCTGCCGGCGTGCTTACAGCACCTCGAACACCCCGGCCGCGCCCATGCCGCCGCCGATGCACATGGTCACGCAGACCTTCTTGGCACCGCGGCGCTTGCCCTCGATCAGCGCGTGGCCCGTCAGGCGCTGGCCCGATACGCCATAGGGGTGGCCCAGGGCGATGGCACCGCCGTTGACGTTCAGCCGGTCATTCGGAATTCCCAGCTTGTCGCGGCAATAGATCACCTGCACGGCAAAGGCCTCGTTCAGCTCCCACAGGTCGATGTCCTCGACCTTCAGGCCCAGCTTCTTCAGCACCTTGGGCACGGCAAAGACCGGGCCGATGCCCATCTCGTCGGGCTCGCAGCCGGCCACCGCGAAGCCGAGGAAACGGCCCAGGGGCTTGAGGTTGTTGCGCGCGGCGTAGTCCTCGCTCACCACCACGCATGCGCCGGCGCCGTCGGAGAACTGGCTGGCGTTGCCGGCCGAGATCAGCCCGCCCGGCAGGGCCGAGCGCAGGCCGTGGATGCCCTCGAACGTCGTGCCCTCGCGCGTGCCCTCGTCCTTGCTCACCGTGACTTCCTTGGTGATCAGGCCGCGCACCTTGTCGGCGATGCCGGCGGTGACGGTGATGGGGACGATCTCGTCGTCGAACTTTCCGGCGGCCTGCGCGGCGCAGGCCTTTTGCTGGCTGGCGGCGCCGTACTCGTCCATGGCGTCGCGGCCGATGCCATAGCGCTTGGCGACCTGCTCGGCGGTCTGCAGCATGCTCCAGTAGATCTCGGGCTTCTTCTTCTGCAGAGCCAGGTCGAAGATCATGTGCATGTTCATCTCCTGCTGCACGCAGGAGATGCTCTCGACGCCGCCGGCGACATACACGTCGCCCTCGCCGGCGATGATGCGCTGCGCCGCGTTGGCGATGGTCTGCAGGCCCGAGGAGCAGAAGCGGTTGATGGTCATGCCCGAGGTGGTCACGGGCAGGTCGGCCATCAGCGCGATCTGGCGCGCGATGTTCATGCCGGTGGCGCCTTCGGGGTTGGCGCAGCCCATGATGACGTCATCGACGGCGGCCGGGTCGATGCCGGCGCGCTGCACGGCAGCGCGCACGGCGTGCCCGCCCAGCGTGGCGCCGTGGGTCATGTTGAACGAGCCCTTCCAGCTCTTGGCGAGCGGCGTGCGGGCGGTGGAGACGATCACTGCGGAGGTCATGTGCGAACTTCCCTTGAATTCGGTGGATGGACGGGGGTGGGCTGCGGGCTCAGAAGCCCCGGCCTTCGGCCACCAGCTTTTGCAGCAGCGGCGCGGGTTGCCAGAAGGCGGCATCGTCCTGCGGGTTCTGCGCGAAGCGCTTCATGGCCTGCGCGACGTTGAACAGGCCCACCTCGTTGGCATAGTTCAGCGGGCCGCCGCGGTGCACCGGGAAGCCGTAGCCGTAGATGTAGACGATGTCGATGTCGCTGGCCTTGTTGGCGATGCCTTCTTCCAGGATGTGCGCGGCCTCGTTCACGAGCGAATACACCAGGCGCTGCACGATCTCCTCGTCGCCAATCTTGCGCGGCGTGATGCCCAGCGCCTCGCGGTGCTCGGCCACCATCTTCTCGACCTCGGCGTTCGGGATGGCGTCGCGCTTGCCCGGGGCGTAGTCGTACCAGCCCTTGCCCACCTTCTGGCCAAAGCGGCCCATCTCGCACAGCAGGTCGGCGGTCTTGCTGTACTTCATGCCGGGTTTTTCGACGGCGCGGCGCTTCCTGATGGCCCAGCCGATATCGTTGCCCGCCAGATCGCCCATGCGGAACGGGCCCATGGCGAAGCCGAACTTCTCGATGGCGCGGTCCACCTGCGCGGGCGTGCAGCCCTCGTCCAGCAAAAAGCCCGCCTGGCGGCCGTACTGCTCGATCATGCGGTTGCCGATGAAGCCGTCGCACACGCCCGAGACCACGGCCACCTTGCGGATCTTCTTGGCGACAGCCATCACGGTGGCCAGCACATCGGGGGCGGTGGCGTCGCCGCGCACCACCTCCAGCAGCTTCATCACGTTGGCGGGACTGAAGAAATGCAGGCCCACCACGTCCTGCGGGCGCTGGGTGAAATTGGCGATCCGGTTCAGGTCCAGCGTGGAGGTGTTGGACGCGAGGATGGCACCGGGCTTCATCACTTCGTCGAGCTTCTTGAAGACCTGTTCCTTGACGCCCATGTCCTCGAACACGGCCTCGATGACCAGGTCGGCGTCGGCCAGGTCTTCGTAGGCGAGCGTGGTGGACAGCAGCGCCATGCGCTGCTCGTACTTGTCTGCCTTGAGCTTCTTCTTGGCGACCTGGGCCTCGTAGTTCTTGCGCATGGTGGCCACGCCCCGGTCCAGCGCCTCCTGCTTCATCTCCAGCATGACCACGGGAATGCCGGCGTTCAGGAAGTTCATGGCGATGCCGCCACCCATGGTGCCGGCGCCAATGACGGCCACCTTCTTGATGTCATGCTTGGGCGTGCTGGCCGGCACGTCCGGGATCTTGCTGGCCGCACGCTCGGCAAAGAACAGGTGGCGCAGCGCGCGCGACTCAGGTGTCCACATCAGGTGGATGAACAGCTCACGCTCGGCGGCCAGGCCGTCGTCGAACTTCCTGTGCTTGGTGGCGGCCTCGACGGCGTCCACGCACTTGGCGGGCGCGGGGAAGTTCTTGGCCATTCCCTTGGCCATGTTGCGGGCGAACTGGAAATAGGCCTCGCCGTTGGGGTGCTTGCACGGCAGGTTGCGCACCAGCGGCAGCGGGCGCACGTCGGCCACGCCGCGGGCAAACGACAGCGCCCCCTCGGCCAGCCCCTCGGGCGAATCGACCAGTTTGTCAAAGAGCTTCTGGCCAGGCACGGAGGCGATGAACTCGCTCTTGACGGCCTCGCCGGTGACGATCATGTTCAGCGCTGCCTCCACGCCAATGACGCGCGGCAGGCGCTGCGTGCCACCTGCGCCGGGCAGCAGGCCCAGCTTGACCTCGGGCAGCGCGACGCTGCAGCCGGGCGCGGCCACGCGGTAATGGCAGCCCAGGGCCAGCTCCAGCCCGCCGCCCATGCAGACGCTGTGGATCGCGGCCACCACGGGCTTGGAGGACTGCTCGATGGCGGAAATCACCGTATGCAGGTTGGGCTCAGCCAGGGCGCGGTCGGTGCCGAACTCGGTGATGTCCGCCCCGCCGGAGAAGGCGCCGCCCGCCCCGGTGATGACGATGGCCTTGACCTGCTCGTCAGCCTGTGCCTGTTCCAGCCCGCGCACCACGCCCTGGCGCGTGGCCAGGCCGAGGCCATTGACTGGCGGGTTGTCGAGGGTGATGACGGCCACATCGCCGTGGACCTGGTATTGAGCACTCATGCGGGTTGTCCTTCGATGGGAAAGAGGGAGGAAGGGAAAAGAACGATCGTGCGATTTTCATTGTAGGCACAGGACCCGTTTTGACCAGCGGGTTTTGTCCCGGTCGGGACAAAACACGGTCCAGGCAGGCACGAAAAAGCCGCCGCCCCCGGGCGGGGACAGCGGCTCTAGGCCGGGGCAGTTCGTCAGGCGGCGTCGGGCTGCCGCTCGGGCGCGGCCTGCTGGAACGCCGGCAGCGCCTCGCACTCAGCCACGATGCGTGCAATGGTCGGGTAACCGTCCATGGGGCAGTTGAAGCGCTGGGCATTGAAGACCTGCGGCACCAGGCAGCAGTCGGCCAGGCCCGGCGCATCGCCGTGGCAAAAGCGCCCGGTCTCGGGGCTGCGCGCGAGCATCTCCTCGACCGCCGCCAGGCCGAGCGCCACCCAGTGGGCGTACCAGGCGTCCTTCTGCTCCTCGCTCACGCCCAGGTCGTGCTTGAGGTGGCGCAGCACGCGCAGGTTGTTGAGCGGGTGCAGGTCGCAGGCCACGGCCTGGGCCAGCGCCCGCACGCGTGCCCGGCCCAGGGCGTCGCCTGGCAGCAGCGGCGCGCCGCCATGGGCCTCGTCCAGGTACTCGATGATGGCCAGAGACTGCGTCAGCACCGGGCCGTCCGCGCTCTCCTGCAGCGCCGGCACCAGCGCCTGCGGATTGGTGGCGCGGTAGGCCGCGCCATGCTGCTGGCCGCCGTCCTTGAGCAGGTGGACGGGCACGGTCTCGTAGGGCAGGCCCTTGAGGGCGAGCGCGATGCGCACCCGGTACGCCGCCGAGCTGCGAAAGTAGGAATAAAGCTTGAGCATGCGCATGCGTCAGTTGAGAAGGTGCACCAGCCACAGCGACAGGCCGGGCACGAGGACCAGCACCGCAGTGCGCAGCAGGTCCGAGACGATGAAGGGCACGGTGCCGCGGTAGGTTTCCTTCATCGGCACGTCCCGGGCCAAGCTGTTGATGATGAAGAGGTTCATGCCCACCGGCGGGGTGATCAGGCCGATCTCCACCACCATCAGCGCCAGCACGCCAAACCAGATGGCCTTGTCGGTCTGGTTCAGGCCCCAGTAATCCATGCCCATGACGATGGGCAGGAAGATGGGAATGGTCAGCAGGATCATGGACAGGCTGTCCATCACGCAGCCCAGTACCAGGTAGATCAGGATGATGGCCAGCAGCACCAGCAGCGGCGACATCCCGGCGTTCAGTACCCACTGGGCCGCGGCCGTGGGCATCTGCGACAGGGCGAAGAAGGCGTTGAGCAGATCGGCGCCCAGCAGGATCAGGAAGATCATGGCGGTGGCCGAGGCGGTGTCGAACGCCGCCTGCATGAACCCCTGCCAGGTCAGTTCGCGCGTGAACAGCGCCAGCGCCGCCGTGGCCATGGTGCCGATGGCCGCCGCCTCGGTGGGCGTGAAGATGCCGCCGTAGATGCCGCCGATCACGGTGACGAACACGGCCACGATGGGCCAGACGTCGCGCAGCGTCTTCCAGCGCTCGGGCCAGCCCATGCGCGGTGCCGCCGGCCCGCTGCCCGGCACCACGCGCACGTAGATGGCGATCGCCAGCATGTAGCCAGCCATGGCCAGCAGGCCCGGCAGCAGCGCCGCCATGAACATGGAGGCGACGTTCTGCTCGGCCAGCACGGCGTAGATGACCAGCACCACCGACGGCGGGATCAGGATGCCCAGCGTGCCGCCGGCGGCCAGCGCCCCGGTGGCCAGCGCCGGCGAATACTTGTAGCGGCGCAGCTCCGGCAGAGCCACCTGGCCCATGGTCGCGGCCGTGGCCAGCGACGAGCCGCAGATGGCGCCAAAGCCCGCGCAGGCGCCCACGGCGCTCATGGCCACGCCCCCGCGCCAGTGGCCGAGGAAGGCGTTGGTCGCCTGGAACAATCGTCGCGACAGGCCGCCGCGCGAGGCCAGGTTGCCCATCAGCAGGAACAGCGGCACCACCGACAGGTCATAGACCGAGTAGCGCGCAAACGCCATGGTCTTGACGTAGTTCAGCAGCGGGTCCACCCCGGAGACCAGGGCATAGCCGATGGCGCCGGCCAGCAGCATGGAGACGGCGATGTGGATGCGCAGCACCAGCAGCACCAGCACCAGGCCGCCCATCAGGAAACCGATGGCTTCGCTGCTCATGGCGCCGCTCCGATCTTGCGGGACTCGGTCCAGGCGGTGTAGAGCGCCGTCAGCGACAGCAGGCCGAAGCCCGGCGCGATGGTCAGGTGCGCCCACCACTGCGGCCAGCCCAGGATCATGGAGGTCTCGCCGGTGCGCCACGTGTCCCACGCGCCCACGGCGCTGCGCCAGGTCAGCCACAGGGCGACCGCCGCCAGGATGAGGGCGGCCGCGGTGTCGAGCACGGCGCGCAGGCGCGGGC
The DNA here is from genome assembly GCF_032059615.1 of Melaminivora sp. Classification (NCBI taxonomy): domain Bacteria; kingdom Pseudomonadati; phylum Pseudomonadota; class Betaproteobacteria; order Burkholderiales; family Comamonadaceae; genus Melaminivora; species Melaminivora sp. The sequence goes on from NZ_DAMCAM010000046.1 coordinate 11,749, forward strand.
CCGCGCCATGGGTGAAGAAGTCCACGATGACGTGGGCGTTCTTCATCTGCGCGTACGGCAGGAAGGAGGAAATCGCCAGCGAGCAGGCCACCTGCACCATCTCGACGTCGCCCATGACGGGCGAGTCCAGCAGGGCCCGGCCCAGCACGCTCCAGGTCGAGAGCACGCAGATCGCCAGCAGCAGGAGAATGCCCCCGAGGGCGGACAGCTGGGACCACGCCAGCAGGAAACGCCCGACGGCGTCCTGCGGCCCGCCCGGCTCTGGCACGCCGTCGGGCGCGCTGAAAACTTCGGCCATCGCTACTCTCTGGATGGAAGATCAATGAAACAGGCGGCCCGCCCGCGCCCCGCGGCAGCGGGGAGCGAGGTGCGGGCGCCAGTGCGCGGTGCGCAGGTTCAGTGGGCGTACTTGGTCGAGAGCGAGCGCGCCATCTCGACCATGCCCTTGCCGTCGTAGCCCTTGGCCGTGACTTCCTTGATCCAGTCGTCGGTCACGCGCGCGGTGGCCTTCTGGAAGCCCTCCACCTCGGCGGCGCCGATGGTGTTGAACTGGTTGCCGCGCTCCTTGGCCGGCTTGATGGCCACCACGGCCGACTCGTCCCAGACCTTGCCGATGGCGGCGGAAAAATCCACGCCCGAGTTGGCGTCGATGACCTTCTTCAGGTTGGGCGGCAGGCTGTCGTACTTGGCCTGGTTCATGGCGATGGTGAACAGCGCCGTGTACAGACCCGGCTGCGGCGGGTTGATCTCCGAGTGGTACTTGGTCATCTCGTGCAGCTTCATGGTGGGCACGACCTCCCACGGCAGCACGTAGCCATCGACCACGCCCTTGGAGACGGCGTCCGGAACCTGCGGCATGGGCATGGCCACGGGGGTGGCGCCCAGGGCGGCGATCATCTTGTTGGTCAGGCGCGTGGGCGCGCGCATCTTCAGGCCCTTGAAGTCCGCCACCTTGGTGATGGGCCGCTTGTTGTTGTGCAGCTGGCCACGGTCGTGCACGTGGAAGGCCAGGGGCTTGAGACCGGCGAAGTCCTTCTGGCCATATTTTTCATAGACCTCCCAGGCCGTGCGGCTGCCGCCCTCGGCGTCCTTGGTCAGGAAGGGCAGCTCCATCACCTCCATGGACGGGAAGCGCCCGGCCGTATAGCCCGGCAGCGTCCAGACGATGTCGGCCACGCCGTCGATGGCCTGCTGGATCAGCTGCGGCGGCGTGCCGCCCAGCTGCATGGCCGGGTAGATCTGGCACTGCAGCTGGTTGTCGGACTCCTTGGCGATCTTGGCGCACCAGGGCTCGAGCACCTTCTGCTGCGACAGCGCCGTGGGCGGCCAGAAATGGGCCACCTTCAGCACGACGGGCTGCTGGGCCTGGGCGGCGATGGCGGCGGTGGCCAGGGCGATGGCGGTGAGGGCTTTCTTCATGGGGTTTGTCTCCGTGGGGTGGGGTGGGGAATCAGGGCGCGCTGGCCGTGTCCACGCGATTTTCAATGGTGCCGAAGATGCTCCGGCCCGCGCCGTCGAGCATTTCGATGCGCACCACGTCGCCGTGGCGCATGAAGGGGGTCTGAGGCTTGCCCTGCTCGATGGTCTCGTAAGTGCGCACTTCCGCCAGGCAGCAATAGCCCACGCCGCCATTGTCGATGGACGAGCCCCACAGGTTGCCCTGCTTGTTGGACACCGTGCCCGAGCCGATGACCGAGCCCGCGCACAGCGTGCGCGTCCTGGCCACGTGGGCCACGAGCTGGCCGAAATTGAAGGTCATGTCCACGCCGGCGTTGGGCTTGCCGAACAGCTTGCCGTTCAGGTGCACCCGCAGCGGCAGGTGCACCTTGGCGTCCTTCCAGGCCTCGCCCAGCTCGTCGGGCGTGACGGCCACGGGGCTGAAGGCGCTGGCGGGCTTGCTCTGGAAGAAGCCGAAGCCCTTGGCCAGCTCCGCCGGGATCAGGCCGCGCAGCGACACGTCGTTGACCAGCATGACCAGGCGGATGGCCTTGGCGGCTTCGGCGGGGCTGGCGCCCATGGGCACGTCGCCCGTCACCACGGTGACTTCGGCCTCGAAGTCGATGCCCCACTCCTCGCGCGCCACCACATCGCCGCGCGGCGGGATGAAGCCGTCGCTGCCGCCCTGGTACATCAGCGGGTCGGAATAAAAGCTCTCGGGCACCTCGGCATTGCGCGCCCGGCGCACCAGCTCCACGTGGTTGATGTAGGCCGAGCCGTCGGCCCACTGCCAGGTGCGTGGCAGCGGCGAGTGGCAGGCCGCCTCGTCGAAGGCCTCGCCCTTGATGGCGCCGCTGTTGAGTGCCTCATAGACCTGGCGCAGTTGCGGCTCGGCACTGTCCCAGTCGTCCAGCGCAGCCAGCAGGGTGCGCGCGATGGCGGGAACGGCGCGGCAGCGCGTGAGGTCCCGGCTGACGACGACCAGCGTGCCGTCGCGGCCGCCTTGTTGCAGAGTGGCAAGTTTCATGGTGCTGTGTTTTTATAGTCAAAAAGGCCGCAAGCTCGCGCCAGTTCTGGAGTGGGCGCTATAAAAAAGCGTTTGCCTGCAGCAGCGCTGCAGGCACGGTCGGGTCGGCGGTCAGGCGCGCGTCACGCCGCGTAGCTGCCGTCGTGCATCCAGCGCGCGTGCTGGGGCGCCTTCTTGGTGCGGTCCCACTCTTCGAGCATGTCCCACTTGACCTCGTCGAGCGCCTTGCCCATGGCCGGGGTCATGGTGCTGGCGGCCAGCTCCAGGCGGTGGCCGGAGGGGTCGCGGAAGTAGATCGACTGAAACAGCGTGTGGTCGGTGGGCCCGATGACCTCGATGCCGTCGGCTTCCATGCGGGCCTTGGCCTGCATCATGACCTCCACCGAGTCCACCTTGAGCGCCAGGTGCTGCGTCCAGGAGGGCGTGTTGGCGTCCGAGGGGGCGATCATCTCGGCCTTGGTGGGCAGCTCGAAGAAGGCCAGGATGTTGCCGCCGCCCAGGTCCAGGAAGATGTGCATGTACGGATCCGGGTCCTTGGTGGAGGGCACCTCGTCCTCGGCGATGGCGAGGATGAAATCCATGTCGAGGTACTTCTTGTACCACTCGACGGTTTCCTTGGCGTTCTTGCAGCGGTAGGCGACGTGGTGGACGCCCTTGACGATGGACATGGTTGTCTCCTTGTGTAGTGGTGGCTCTGTGGTGGGAAAAACGGTTCAGACCCCGGCGCGGGCAATCTGCAGGGCTTCGCGCAGCACGCCGATGTCGCCGATGTGGTTGGCCAGCAGCAGGATCAGGCGGGCATTGACGACTTCGCTTTGCTCGTCGGTCAGGCCCTGGTGGGTCTCGATCAGCGCCTCATAGAAGTCGTCGCCAGGCGTATAGGCCTGGAAGTAGCGCTTGCCGGGCTCGTGCAGGTTGGGCTGGGTGATCAGGGGCATGGCGTCTCTTTTCATGGCGGAACCTCTTGCTTTCAGGCGTTGCCGGTGGCGCGGGCAACGGCTGCGCGCACCTGGGATGCATCGAACTGGCGCCAGCGCGCGGCCACGTGCTGGTCAGGGCGTATCAGGTAGGTGGTGCCGGGACGCAGGTCGTAGCGTTCGCGCACAGCGCCCTGCGCATCGATCAGCGTGGCCAGCGACGCGGGAGCGCTACCCTGGGCTGCTACCACGATAGCCTGCACGCCGATGGCGTCCTGCGCCAACGCGGCCAGCTCGGCAGCCTGCGCTGCATCCAGCGCCGAGGCGTCATCGACGTAGTGCAGCAGGTGGAACTGCCCGCCGATGTGGTTGAGCAGCCACTGAGTCCGCCCGCCTTCGATGGGGGCGTCGTCCATGGGCGCGCCCGGCACCATGTTGCCGGCGAAGCTGTCGACGTCCGGGGTGTTCAGGGGCGAGTCCACCAGCCAGCTGGGCACCGACAGGCGGCCCGAGTTGACCAGGGCGCGGGCAAACGGATAGTGCTCGGCCAGCTGCAGCACGGCGTTGCGGAACTGCTTGCTCACGCGGCTCTTGGGCGTGATGAAATCCGTCGAGCGCGTGGAGTTCATGAGGTTCTCGTCGGCGGCGTAGCAGCGCTCGCTGCTGTAGCTGTCCAGCAGCGACGCGGGCGCCTTGCCGTCGATCACGAGCTTGAGCTTCCAGGCCAGGTTGTCCGTGTCCTGGATGCCCGAGTTAGCGCCGCGCGCGCCGAACGGCGAGACCTGGTGCGCGGCGTCGCCCACGAACAGCACCCGGTTGTGGTTGAAGCGGCCCATGCGCCGGCACTGGAAGGTGTAGACGCTGACCCACTCCAGCTCGAACTCGCGGTCGTCGCCCAGCATGGCGCGGATGCGCGGGATGACGCGCTCGGGCTTCTTTTCCTCCTCGGGGTCGGCATCCCAGCCGAGCTGGAAGTCGATGCGCCAGACGTTGTCGGCCTGCTTGTGCAGCAATACCGACTGGTTGGGATGGAAGGGCGGGTCGAACCAGAACCAGCGCTCGGCCGGGTAGTCGGCCGCCATGACCACGTCGGCGATCAGGAAACGGTCCATGAAGATCTTGCCCTCGATCTCCAGGCCCAGCATGTTGCGGATGGGCGAGCGCGCGCCGTCGGCGACCACCAGCCAGTCGCAGGTGAGCGAGTAGGCGCCGTCGGGCGTCTCCACGCGCAGGCTGGCCTGGCGCTCGTCCTGCGAGACGGCGATGACGTTGTTCCTAAAGCGCATCTCCAGGTTGGGCAGCTCGCGCGCCCGCGCCACCAGGTACTCCTCCAGGTAGTACTGCTGCAGGTTGACCATGCCCGGGCGCCGGTGGCCGTCCTGCGGGCGCAGGTTGAAGTTGAAGACCTCGCCCTCGCGGAAGAACGTGCGGCCCACGTTCCAGGACACGCCCTTGTCCACGCAGGGGTCACCGCAGCCCATGCGGTCGAGCACCTCCAGGGCGCGCTTGGCATAGCACACGCCGCGCGAGCCGATGGACACCGTGTCGTCGTTGTCCAGCAGCAGCACGCTCTGGCCCTGGGCGGCCAGGTCGATGGCCGCCGACAGCCCCACGGGGCCCGCGCCGATCACGACCACCGGATAGTGGCCACCGCCCTGCCCGCTCACCTCGGGCGGACACACGTACTCGAACTTGGGATAGGTATAGGTCTTCAGCATGTCGTCTCCTCGCCTCCTCTTTTTGAAGAATATCAGCTGCAAACCCTTGCCTCACAAGGGCTTGCAGCTATGTTTCAGATAGCAATCACCCCTGCTGCAGGGCGTGCCACATCTGCTGGTCGCGCTCGGCCGTCCAGATGCGCGGGTCGCGGATGCCGCTGGCCTCGTCGTGCGCGCGCGTCACGTCGAACGGCAGGCAGTGCTCGTAGATGAAGACCTGCGCGAACTTCGGGTCCATGGCCTTGCGGGTGTGCGCCATGGTGGCCTTGAGGTCCATGCCCTGGGCGACGGCCTCCTGCGCGCTGGTGTAGAGCGTGCTCACGAAGTCGCGGGTGTAGGCCAGGCCCTTTTGCACCGCCTCGGGCGTCAAGAGCGCCGGGCCGCGGCCCGGCACCAGCTTGTCGAAGTTCATGGCGGCCAGGTTGTCCAGCGTCTGCGGCCAGTCGGCCAGGTAGGCGTCGCCCGTGTAGCAGGCGGCGTCAGCCTCGACCAGGTCGCCCGAGAAGCAGATGTTCTGGCTGGGCAGATAGACGATGGCGTCGCCCTTGGTGTGGCCGCGGCCTACCTGCTTGATGCGCACCTCCAGCCCGCCCATCCACAGCGCCATCTCGCCTTCGAAGGTGATGGTCGGCCAGGTCAGGCCGGGCACGCTCTCCACGGCCTGGAACAGGCGCGGAAAGCGGCCGATCTCCGAGTCCATGTCCTGCTGGCCGCGCTCGACAATCAGGTCGTAGGTGTCGCGGCTGGCGATGACCTGCTCCAGGCCCTCGCTCTTGTAGCCCGAAGCGCCCAGCACGCGCACGGCGTGGTAGTGCGTCAGCACTACGTACTTGATGGGCTTGTCGGTGATCTCGCGCACCTTGGCGATCACCCCTTGCGCGGCCACCGGCGTGGCCGTCGCGTCGATGATCATGACGCTGTCGTCGCCGATGATGACGCCGGTGTTCGGGTCGCCCTCGGCGGTGTAGGCCCAGGCGTTGTCGCTGAGTTTTTCCCAGCTGATTTTTTTCTCTTCCAGATCGGCCTGGGAGGCAAACTTCTTCTCGCTCACGGCGCTGCTCCTGTGGGAATTTAAGTAAATGCGACTGTCTGGTCGGATTAGATGACGAATCCATTTATCAGACAATCGCTTTTTTATTATCCATTTATAGATTCATCTCATGAATGTGACGCTGCGCCAGCTCAGCGCCTTCGTGGCTGCCGCCGACACCGGCAGCTTCACCCTGGCGGCCGAGCGGCTGTTCATCACCCAATCGGCGCTCAGCTCGCTCATCAAGGAGCTGGAGCAGGCGCTGGGCCTGCGCCTGTTCGACCGCAGCACGCGCCGGCTCAAGCTGTCGGAGACGGGGCGCGAGCTGTATCCGCAGATCGAAAAAATCCTGCACGACTTGGCCGGCGTGGTCAGCGAGGCGGGCAACCTCAAGGCGCTCGAACGTGGCACGGTGCGCGTGGCCGTGCCGCAGCTGCTGGCCTGCACGCTGCTGCCCGAGGTCATGGCAGGTTTTCACCGCCAGTACCCGGCGGTGCAGCTGCGGCTGGTGGACTGCGCGGTCGAGAGCGTGATGGCGCGCGTGTTCTCGGGCGAGGTGGATATTGGCCTGGGCCCGGAGCGCGAGGCCAACTCCGACATCCAGGCCAGCGAGCTGTTCCGCATGCCCTTCATGGCGGTGCTGCCGCCGGGCCATGCACTGGCCAAGCGCCGCCAGCTCGCCTGGAGCGACCTGAGCGGCCAGCCGCTGGTCACGCTGCAGGGCCAGTTCACCGAGCTGCTGGTCAGTGACGTGGGCGAGGCCGCGCGCGACCTGCACAAGGAGGCCTTCATGCAGGTCACCTTCATGACCACGGCGCTGGCGCTGGTGCGCGCGGGCCTGGGGGTGACGCTGTGCATGCCCTACGCGCGCATGCTGGTCGAGCAGTACGGCCTGGTCATGCGGCCCATCGGCGATCCGGTGGTCGAGCGCAGCTTCTGGATCTTCACGCGCCGCGGGCGCTCGCTCACCCCGGCGGCGCAGGAGTTCCTGAAGTTCCTGCAGCAGCGCCTGCAGGGGCCGGACACCTTCGCCTGAGCATTGCGATTCGCCCCGCCCGGGGCGTCACACCTCCAGCCACTCCTTGCGCACCGCCGCGTTGGCGCGCAACTCATCGGGCGTGCCCGAGAACACGATGCTGCCGTGCCCCATGACCAGGGCCCGGTCGGAGATCGACATGGCGATGGTGAGTTTTTGCTCGATCAGCAGCACGGCGATGCCCTTGTCCTTGAGCCGCGTGAGGTACTGCCCCACCAGCTCGACGATCTTCGGCGCCAGGCCCTCGGTGGGCTCGTCGATGATGATGAGGTCGGGGTCGCCCATGAGCGTGCGGCACAGGGTCAGCATCTGCTGCTCGCCGCCGGACATGACGCCGGCCTCGATGTTGCGCCGCTCGGCCAGGCGCGGAAACATGGCGTACATGTCGTCCTCGCTCCAGCGGCTGCCGCGCCCGTTGCCCTTCTGGCCCAGCAGCAGGTTCTGGTGCACCGTGAGGTTGGGAAAGACGTCGCGGCTCTCGGGTACGTAGCCCAGGCCCAGATGGGCGATCTCGTAGGCCTTTTTGCCGGCCAGGCTGGTGCCCTTCCAGTCGATGCGGCCCTGCCAGTCCACCAGGCCCATGACGGCCTTGGCGGCGGTGGAGCGGCCCGAGCCGTTGCGCCCCAGCAGCGCCACGATCTCGCCCGGCCGCACCTCGAAGTTCACGCCATGCAGCACATGGCTCTTGCCGTAGTAGGCGTGCAGGTTCTCTATGGTCAGCATGTCGTTCAGTGCCCCTGCTCCTGCTGCGCGGCAATCACCGAGCCGAGGTACGCCTCCTGCACGCGCGGATTGGCGCGCACGCGCTCGGGCTTGTCGAAGGCGATGACCTCGCCATATACCACCACCGCGATGCGGTCGGCCAGGCCGAAGACCACGCCCATGTCGTGCTCCACCGTAAGCAGCGTGCGCCCTTCGGTCACTTCGCGGATCAGGCGAATGAAGCGCGTCGTCTCGGTGGTGCTCATGCCGGCCGTGGGTTCGTCCAGCAGGATGCAGCTGGCGCCGCCGGCGATGGTGATGCCGATCTCCAGCGCACGCTGCTCGGCGTAGGTCAGGTTCATGGCCAGCACGTCGCGCTTGGATTGCAGGCCGATGCGCTCCATGAGCTGCTCGGCCTGCTCGTTGGCATCTTTCAAACGCGAGAGGAAGCGCCAGAACGCGTAGCGGTAGCCCAGGCTCCACAACACGCCGCAGCGCAGGTTCTCGAACACCGACAGGCGCGGGAAGATGTTGGTGATCTGGAAGCTGCGCGACAGCCCCAGGCGGTTGATCTCGAACGGCGCGCGGCCGTCGATGCGCTCGCCGTGCAGCAGCACCTGGCCGCTGGTCGGCGCAAAACGTCCGCTGATCAGGTTGAACAACGTGGACTTGCCCGCGCCGTTGGGCCCGATGATGGCCACGCGCTCGCCCGCAGCCACGGCCAGGTTAGCGCCGCGGATGATCTCGGTCTTGCCGAAGCTCTTGCGCAGCTCGCGCAGTTCGAGCGCGGGCACGGCGGCCGTGCCGGCGGCGCTCATCGCCAGGGGTGCCTGCACCATCGTCGTCATGCTCCTGCCTCCGCGCGCTTGATCTGCAGCTCGATCTGCTCCTGAATGGTGCCCCAGCGCCGTGCAAAGGCGCGCCGGCTCAGCTCCAGCAACAGCGCGCCCAGGGCGAACAGCGCGCCGGCGACCAGCCAGGCGGTGCTGCTGCGCGTATCGAGCACCAGCCCCATGAAGGGCAGCTCGTTGCCCATGGCGGCGTTGAGCTGCAGATGGTAGGTCATCTCCACCATGGCGGCGGCGCCCACCACGGTCAGCAGGCCGCTGGCCGCCAGCGCCAGGTAGGGCAGCGCCAGCTCGCGCATGCGTCCGAAGCGTGCCACGCGCAGGTTCACCATCAGCAGGCTGGCAATGCCGCCAGGCGCATACATGACCATCAGCAGGAACACCAGGCCCAGGTAGAGCAGCCAGGCATTGGACAGCTCCGACAGCAGCACCGAGGCGAACACCAGCAGTACCGCGCCGATGATGGGGCCGAAGAAGAAGCCCGCGCCGCCCAGGAAGGTGAACAGCAGGTAGCCGCCCGAGCGCACCACGCTCACGCTGTCGGCGCCGGTGACGATTTCGAAGTTGATGGCCGCCAGCGCCCCGCCCACGCCGGCGAAGAAGCCCGCGATGGTGAAGGCGAACCAGCGCACGCGCTGGGTGTTGTAGCCGATGAACTCGACCCGCTCGGGGTTGTCGCGCACGGCGTTCAGGATGCGCCCCAGGGGCGTGCCGGTGAAGGCGTACATCAACGCCGTGCAGGCAAAACAGTAGGCGGCGATCAGGTAATACACCTGCATGGCCGGCCCGAAGGTGATGCCGAAAAGGCCCTTGCCATAGACCCGGTCGGTGGTGATGCCGCCCTCGCCGCCGAAGAACTCGGGGAACATCAGCGCCATCGAGGCCACCAGCTCGCCGATGCCCAGGGTGATCATGGCGAAAGTGGTGCCCGACTTGCGCGTGGTGACGAAACCCAGCAGCACGGCGAAGAAGGCGCCGGCCAGCCCCCCGACCACGGGCATCAGCACCAGCGGGATGGGCAGCTCGCCGCGCCCGGCCATGTTGATGGCGTGCACGGTGATGAACGAGCCCAGGCCGGTATAGACGGCGTGGCCGAAACTGAGCATGCCGCCCTGCCCCAGCAGGATGTTGTAGGACAGGCAAATGATGATCAGGTAGCCGATCTGCGAGAGCATGGTCAGCGCCAGGCTGCTCGTGAAGATGTGCGGCGCCAGCACCAGTGCCAGCGCGAACAGCGACCAGATGGCGATGCGCCCGATGTTCAACGACCGGAAGCGGTAGTGGCCGCCCTGCGGCGCAGCGGCCGCGCGCGGGGCGGAGGTGGGGGAGGAAGTTGCAGCGGCAGTCATGGGATGTCAGTCCTCGCGCGTGCCCAGCAGCCCGCGCGGACGCACGATCAGCATCAGGACCAGGAACAGATACGGCAGGATGGGCGCGACCTGCGAGACGGTGAGTTTGAGCACCGGCCAACCGAAGGTCTGCTCGCCCACGGCCATGCCGAGCGAGGCCAGCAGACCGGCGAGCGACCAGTCCAGCGCCACGGCGAAGGTCTGCACGATGCCGATGATGAGCGAGGCGAGAAACGCCCCGGCCAGAGACCCCATGCCGCCGACCACCACCACCACGAAGATGATGGAGCCGACCGATGCGGCCATGGCCGGCTCGGTGATGTAGGTGTTGCCGCCGATCACGCCGGCCAGGCCCGCCAGCGCGCAGCCGCCGCCAAAGACCAGCATGAACACGCGCGGCACGTTGTGGCCCAGCGCCTCGACCATGTGGGGATGCTTGAGCGCCCCCTGGATCACCAGGCCGATGCGGGTGCGCGTGAGCACCAGCCACACCGACAGCAGCATCAGCACGGCCACCAGCATGATGAACGAGCGCGACTTCGGGAACTGCGTGCCGTACAGCGTAAAGAGCGGTCCCTGCAGCGCGGGCGGCAGCCCGTAGGGGACGGTGGAGCGGCCCCAGACCAGCTGCACCACTTCCAGGATCAGGTAGGACAGGCCGAAGGTGACCAGCAGCTCGGGCACGTGCCCGAAGCGGTGCACGCGCCGCAGACTGTAGCGCTCGAAGGCCGCGCCCAAGGCGCCCACCAGCAGCGGCGCGATGACCAGTGCCGCCCAGAAGCCCACCACGCCCGACAGGGTGTAGGCAAAGTAGGCGCCCAGCATGTAGAAGCTGGTGTGGGCGAAGTTGAGCACGCCCATCATGCTGAAGATCAGCGTCAGCCCCGAGCTCAGCATGAACAGCAGCAGCCCGTAGCTGACGCCGTTGAGCAGCGAGATGACGAAAAATTCGAGGTTCATCGAAAACGCGCCGAAGCAAGGTTGAAAAAAAAGCCCGAGCGCGTGCTCGGGCCCGCGGCAACGTCTTGCGACCCCGTCAGGACGGCCGCTTCATCTGGCACGACGTGGGCGTGCTCGCCACGTAGGGCTCGTAGTACTTCACCGGCACGAAGGTGTAGCCGGTGTTCTCCGAGTCGTAGGGGTGCTGGCCGCCGGCCTTTTCCCAGCGCGTGATGAACAGGCCCTGCTGCAGCTGGTGGTCGCTCTTGCGCATCTCGACCTCGCCATTGAAGCTGTTGAACTTCAAGCCTTCGAGCACCGGCGCCACCTTGGCCGGCGCGGTGGACTTGGCCGTCACGAAGGCCTGGTCCAGCATGGCGAAGCCGTGGTAGACGGCGGCGGTGTACAGGTCGTCGTTGAACTTCTTCTTGAAGTCGGCCACCATGGGCTTGAGGCTGCCCGGCAGGTTCAGGTGGCCATAGGAGACCATGTAGACACGCTTGTCGGCGCCCGCGCCCATGGCCGTGGGGCTGCCCGTCACGCCGCCGTAGTAGGTGTAGAAATTGACGTTGTTCAGGCCGGCGTCGTTGGCTGCCTTGATGAGCAGTGCCAGGTCCGAGCCCCAGTTGCCGGTGATCACGGTGTCGGCGCCCGACTGCTTGATCTTGGCGATGTAGGGCGCGAAGTCGCGCACCTGCGCCAGCGGAGCGAAGTCGTCGCCGACGATCTCCACGTCCGGGCGCTTGCTCTTGAGCATCTCCTTGGCGTATTTGGAGACCTGGTGGCCGTGGGCATAGTTCTGGTTGATGAGGTAGACCTTCTTGACCTCGGGGTGGTCCTTCATGAAGGTGGTCAGCGCCTCCATCTTCATGGAGGTGTCGGCATCCAGGCGGAAGTGCCAGTAGCTGCACTTGCTGTTGGTGAGGTCCGGGTCCACCGCGGCGTAGTTCAGGTACAGCACCTCCTTGCCGGGGTT